>JANWIO010000114.1 GCA_025449835.1 Vampirovibrionales bacterium | reverse complement strand
GATCCTAAAAAAGAAGAAACTGAGACGCTTAAAGCATTCAACCAAACTATGAAATCTTTGCACCAAGGGTTTTCTGAAAATCACCAAACCGATGCTTTGGGAAAATTGTATGCATTGAAAGAGGTCACCGCCTACTTGCTTAAAATAGCGGATAAGTCCGATAACCCCCAAGGCACGTCCAGCCAAATCCGAGGCCTGACCTTACAGGCGCTGCAACAGATTGATTTCTCAAAAATCCAGAACCAAAAACTGCAACAGCATCTAAAAAATGCCATTACAAAAGCATTTTTAGCCGTCGCCAAAGGCCAACGCAGCGAAACAGAGTCAAATACGGCGACCCTTTGCCAATTGATGCTTAAACTCGGCGGCGTAGCATCGGATCAAGCCAAAATGCGCAAAACCCTGCAAACTCGCTTTCCTCAATTGGCGCCGTTTTTTACACCACCAGTAAGCAAGTCGTAGTATTGTTTCAGAGCGTATCGTAAATGTATGGAGAGACCTTTAATGACTTTAATATCACCTTTAATCAATGTAACATCCGTTGCCAAACCCTTTAAAATCCGTTTCGGCACTTCTCAACCAGTTGAAGAGACTCTTCATCGAAACCATCCTTATATTTTGAAGGCTATCACGGTTTTAACCAAAGGGTCTTCAAGCCCATCGGTTGCTTTTCGGCAGAAGAAAGCTTTTACCCTCCGCAACACAAAGGGTGAGCTTCTCTCTGGAAAGGCTGGGAGTTACCTTCTCATTCATAAAGTTCCAACTGGTGTTGCTGTAACCAACGAATTGGTTCAAAAGCTGCTTAAAGAAGGTATTCCCTCAAAAGACTACTGGGTGAACATTGTGGATGGCCAAATTATGCATAACTCCTATAGTTTTAAACCGGAAAGTAACGAACTGATTGGACACGCTCCTAAAAAACCGGGATTCAATCAGCCTACAAACGTGTATAAAGCAGCCGATCTCAAGCAAAAAGCACTCATCCCGCAACCCAACCAAACAAAATTAACTTCGTTAGAAGGTCTCCAAACCATTAAGCCGCATCAACTGGTTTTATTGGATGTCGAAGGCAACCCCTATCCGAAAAATGCAGATCAACTTCTGGATCAGTACAAACCCGATCCCACCGATGCACGGTCTCAAGCGTTTTTTGAGCAGGTTCGTCAGAAATATAACCTTGCTTAGGCTACCTAGGTTTAGAAAAATTGGTTTATGAACATCAACATACACCCCTTGGGCTTAGGGGATATACTGATCTGGCGTTGTGTCTTTTAGCAGTTGTTCAGCAAATTGATGACGCTCGATAATGCTATTGAGAATCCGGGCTTTTGCCGTGAGGATTCCTTGGAGTTTACCTTTTTGATCCACTTGACGAAAGGGATTGAATCCATAGGTCATCCCCAAATGGTCATTGTATCCAGGGATTCCCTGAAGCTGAATTTTAAAGTTCATGGCTTCAATCACTCCTTTACCGGATTTGGAGCGATAGTGTGAGCGTTCTGGCGTAATCATCACTTCATCCCGAGTGTTCTCCAAAACAAAACGGGTTAGCGAATCATTAAAGAAGCGAAGGGTTGCATAAGCCATCCTTTGGCTCATCTTGTCCACCTTGCCTGTAGCGGGGTTCTTATAACAGGCCATACTATTAACATCCATTAAAGCTCCAAACTTTATCTGCATGCGAAATTTTCTCCTGAGTTTAAGGGGCATTGAATTAACAACATGCGTAACATGCAGAAAGTGCGATTACAACAAAGCATTTTTGTTTAAGCGGAGACCAGGGAAGCGGTGCACCACAGACAATCATCGCCCACTAGCGTCTTTTGAATTTTACGTTCTTCACACAAGCTTTCAAGTTGCTCTAAGGCCTGAACCCGTGACCATTGGTACATCACTTCCACTTCTTTGGTGGTAAGGCACGGGTATTTCAACAATAACGTATCTAATGACGGGGGCTCATAGCAATGAATCTCTGGGTTCAGCTCTTCTATCGCCCGTTTGTATTTTTCAAAGGCAGGGAAAGGACAAATAACTCGGCTTTCACCCTCAAATTTAAAAACCAGGGTGGGAAAAGCATATCGCTTTTGTCCAGTGGGTGTCTCTTTCAAATCATCCGCCTCAAACAGCGGAGAGCGGGCCTGTTGTAAATCTGACGCCAATGCCGCGGCCACCTCAGGCGAGTCAAAATCAGCACTCAATCGATACACATCGAGGCCCGGCACTGTTCTTGCCTGATCCATGAGCAAGGCTTTCTCATCCAGGGGGTTGGATGCCAGCATAATGGCTTCTCGCATCCGCCTTAGGTAAACCTCAGCAATAGGATCTCCTTGAAGCTGAGCGGCTTTAAACGCCTGACATGCAATCAAGCTGGTTTTTGGTGGATGGGTTTCCCAAATACTCGGTATCACCGGCATGCGCTGCTCTTCTTGCACGGCCTGCCAATGCGTCTTAATTTCAAAAGCCTGCTCTTGTGATATCTCAGGGCCTTCAAACAAGCCCCCCATCACGTGACGAATGACAATCTGATCCCGAAACAGCTCTTTCAGCTTTCGCACCCGAGGCTCGTTGCACCAAGACCAGATGCTAAACGGGTCGCTATAACATTCAATTAAAACTGGATTCACGTTTCAACAATATCCTCACCCCGTGGTGCCATGAAGGCTCCCAATGCCAAAATAGAAAAAGGCAACTGCGCTTGGTTGCATTAAGTGTTCCTTATTTTACCATAGGATTGCCCCATTGGAGGGATACCCAATCGGGTGTCTTCCGCATGGGTTTAAGGGGTTGCCAGGGTTAACATGGGTGAATGACGTTTTAAAAACCCGGGAAGTAAATCATACCGTCCCCGGTAGATTAAAAATGGTATAAACTCAGGTTGAGCGTTCCAAATGGGCTCAAAAATCTTCTGTTTTTCTGCTTCTGGCCAGGAGGTTGGATTGAAAATCGCTTTGGATCGAACGGCTGGATTGGGGTGGATGGAAAGAAACCGAAATAAGGGTAAAATAGCCTTTTCGGTCAACACTTTGGCCTTAAAAAAATCCTGCGTCGGATAATCTGCAAATTCGGGGTCCTTTAAAACCCGTTGAATCACCTTTAACCGATTTTTCGGCGACAGACATCCCAAATTTCGAAACAATTGCTCCCGGACTTCGGGGAGTTGCTTAAAAAGCTGCCAGTAAGCTTTTAAGGGCACAAAATGGTCAGGTCCCAGATGTGAAAATAAGAATTCCACTTGGGGGCGAGGAAACAGGGGGCGCCGCCGCTGCTCAGTGGTTAAATGGCCATAATCAATCCGATACTTTACATTGTTTCCATCGGTTTTCTCGTTATCCTGGTTTGCCACAGGATCCAGCACTTTCAAGCCCAGCTCCTGCCATCGAGGGCCATGAGCATGTGTGTTTTTAAAATTTGGGCCGATGAACTCTGTTAATTGCCAGCCTGCCTGGGGATTTGCCACAAGTAAATGGGGCATGTTGCACACATTCTGAGCTGTAATAAACTCACCCAAAGCGGCTTCGCTGTAAGGGCCAGAGTAAAGTAAATCCCGATGACGTTTGAAAAAGGTTTTAAAGGTAAACTGTTGCCCTCCAATGGACAAGTTAAAGGCAGATCCAAAGTTGCCGCTCCCCAAATAGGTTAGTCGGGCCATTTTATTCCCCAGCTTTACCCTTAGAGGGGGGAACTTAAAGGGTTGAATAAAGCCTGCCGATCGATAGAGGCCAACATCAAATTGACGAAGGCCGCCTGAAACGATATCCAGCGTCTTTAAGATAGCTTGCTTTTGATGATTCTTGTTTCCAACGGGTGAAAAAAACACTTTTGGAAGGCGTTCACCAATATAAGGGGTCGCCTTCCCCAAAGGTTTTTCCGCATCCAGTGAAGATTTTAGCTCATCCTCATTCAATAGTTTTTCTTGAGCGCAACGCGTGGCCCACTGGCCTTGAAACCGAGGGTTTGAATAATGGGGTTGTCCCAGGATTGGAATCATCATGGCGTGTTACATGCCACCATGTTGTTTATGTGAGTTTTTTAGGGCTTTCCTTTGAGACGGTCGATTTTCCCACGCATTTCTTTTGTTAATGCAGCCATTTGTTCACGAAGTGCCCTTCTTTTTGCTTGCATTTCTTGTTTCAAAGACTGTTTTGCTTTTTTCAAAAAGGTTTTTCCCGAAGCTTCAACAAATTTTAACGCTTCCTGTATTTTAGGGTCTTTCGTGGATAAATCAAACATCAGACGGTAAACTTCGTTAAAAGTCTCCTGGTTATCGACCAGTTTTTTGTTTTCGGCCCTTTCGGTTCGCTCTCGTTGAACAGGAACTTCTCTGGTATCGTATTCCCAATGGGATTCGGCTGCACGGCAATAGGGAGCAACTTCTTCTCCTGCATGAATGTATCGCTCGTTATAGCGATGTGTCTCATAAGCAGTATATTTTTCGGTGTAGTTGTATTTTGAAGACAACTTTAATTTTCCATCATCGCTTGTGGTAAGCGAAAGCTCTACCGGAGAGGTAGGCTTGTCTTTCTGACGCAGCCCTTCAATCGCAGTATAAGTATAGTCACCCCGGTTTTCCGGTGTAATTGAGAGATTTAACAAAAAAGGCTTCTTCTGCTGTTTATTTTCAACTTTTTCACCACTCAAACTGGACGTTTCAACGACCTTCGTGGTAATCGTTTCCGGTTTTTGTAAACGTACATTGCTTACAAGTAGTGCACCAAATCGAACGCTCATCCCAAATCTCCTTCTCCTGGATCACTTTTGAAACGTCTATTATAATCGAGTGTTTGTAAATTTACTATAATATTTGAATTTTTGTTAACAATCAATCGTTATAACATTTTTTATGGACAAATTTAATCATCCTCCGCTGTGGGGGGTACCGATTATGCATAAGCAGGGGATAGATGGGGTTTTTTAAGCATGCTTTCGTCGTTTTAGCTGCAATATACGCTTCATAATTCCTTGTGTCTGCCGAGCCTGACTGAGCTTTGCTTCATGCTTACTTCTGGCGTCAAGGGCTCGCTTTGCCCTTTGGACAAATGGATGTCCTACCTGTTCAACCAGCCCTAAGGCTTTTCTTATCGCCGGATGCTGAGACGACAAGACCGACAATAATCGATACAGATCATTAAAGACTGCTTGATCTTTAATCAATTTCTGCTCTTGAACAGTCTCTCGCTTCTCCCGAATGACAGGAACCTGCTCGGTGGTATAGGTCCACCCGGCTTCACTGGCATAAGAGTAAGGCGTTATCCGATCCCCCACTTGAATATAGCGATCGGGTATAACATGGGTTTCATACGCAAGATGTTCCTCTTTTACAAATTCATATTCACTCTCGAACTTCAGCTTACCCTTATCATCCGCAGTTAATTTTAGCTTTAACGGATGAAACCCCAGGCCATTTAAGAGGTTTGGAAACGCTAAATCCTTCCGAGTCCCCGGCTTAACGAAGAATTTTAATGAAAATTGGGGTTGGTTTGCTTGACGGCTTTGCTGATGTTGCAAACGGGCCGACTCCAATCGGAGTGCTCCAAATCGAATATTCACCATAGGCCTCCTTCTGCTGGCTCACATTTCGAAAGGCCTATTATAAAACAATGTATTTGAATTAAATACACGATTTAAACTTATGTTAAAAAATAAAAATTCTTTCTTCGCTATGGGTGAGAAGGCACAAAGTGAACGTTATCCAGCATCACCACATCCAGGTTGTTTAGCCGAAAGCCTGCCACATTGGGCTTTACCAGATAGCTTTTGGGAATCACATACAAGGGCATAATCCCAGCCTCTTTTTCAAGCAACAGCTTTTGCGCCTGATTATACAAGGCAAACCGCTTTTTGGGATTCAGTTCAATGGCAGCGGAATGCACCAAATCATCATACGAATTACTTTTCCACTGAATGTGCCCATTACCACTTTCAGACACAAACACTTCCATAAAGCTATCGGGATCCGGGTAGTCCACGTACCATTGTAAGCGAAAGATCTGAGGCGGATCATTGTCCAGTTGCTTTAAATAAACCTTCCACTCCACGTTTTTTAAATCCACATGCACTCCCAGGTTGTGTTCCCACTGAAATTGGGCAATTTCAGCCACTTCCTGATTTTCAGGGGTGGTATTGGCGTACCACAACTCCACTCTTGGAAACCCCTTGCCGTTGGGATATCCGGCTTGCGCTAAATACTGCTGAGCTTGCGAGAGATTATACCCTAGCCCTACCTTAGGGTTATAGGCAAACAAACCCGGGGATATCCAGGAGCGGATAGGGGCTTCTCCCCCTTGAAAGAGCTTGGGAATATACGTCCGGTCAAAAGACTCAATAAAGGCTTTTCGCACCAAAACATTGTTAAAGGGCTTTTTCTGAGTGTTAAAACCAAAGTACGAAATGCCATGCAGGGTCATCTGATGAAAGTCAGGGCGATGACGCAGGCGACGAACCTCTTTGGTGGGCAAGCTGCTGGCCGTTTCCACAAAATCCAGCTCGTTATTTTCATACATAATCAGGCTGGTATTGGGCTCAGGAATCATATACATCTTAATACCATCGTTGTGCGGTGCTCCTGCCCAGTAACGCGGATTGGGCTTCAGGATAATCTGGTTTTCATGTTCCCATGATGCCAAGGTATACGGTCCATTGGTGACATAACGTCCGGCTTCGGTAAAGGTATCGCCGTATTTTTCAATCATATCCTGGCGCTGCGGATAAGTAATCGAGAACGCCATCACCTGCAAAAAATAGGCAATAGGGCGATCTAATTGCACATCTAAGGTGTAAGGTCCAATAGCATGAAACCCCATGGCATCGGGGTCTTTAATTTTGCCGTTATAATAGGCCCTGGCATTATGAATATCAAATAACAAAAACGCGTAAGAAGACGCCAGCTTGGGATTTAAAACCCGACGCCAGGCATACACAAAGTCATAGGCCGTAACAGGTTTTCTATCACTCCAATAGCCATTGTGGCGAAGATGAAAAACATAATGTTTCCCATCGGAGCTTTCTTCCCAGCTTTTGGCATAGGCAGGCACAATCTTGCCATCAGGACCAAACTGCGTGAGCCCCCGAAAAATATTGGTGAGTACTGTAATGGAAACCAAATCATCGGCCAGAGCCGTATCGAGGGTAGGCGGCTCCGTCCCCAGATTCATCCGAAAATACTGATTTTTAGGCGATGGTGTTGCCGAATTTCCAGGAGTCGAGCATCCCTGTAACAGGATGATCCCAGTCCCCAGAATCCCCGTCAACAAGAACGCAATACCGAAAACAATAAACCGCTTCATGGCTTTACCTGGCCCCATTGAGACTATTCCCATTGTACCCTTAAAAGCATGCCGCTTACATGGGCTTTGCTTTATTTGGATTTAGTCGGCTTCTGGTCTGGTGACCTCATAATGGTGGGTTTTGCCTGGATGGGTTTTAATAATTCATCTGGCGTAATGTGTTTGTGATTATCAGAAGACGAAGACTGTGTCGGAACACCACCTCCCGCCCCTTGTCCTTCTTCAGAAAAAACAGGATTAATATGCACCGGTTTCAATAAATCCATGGGATTAATTTTTAAATGCACGTCAGGGGCGTTATCAACCGGTGGCGGCGTTTTTTTAGGAGGCTTCACTGGATTTGGTCCTAACCCACCAGCCCCCTCCCCTTCTGCAGAGATGACCACTTGTGCCTCGTTTTCTTGGGCAGGCCCGGCATCAGACTGAGAAGCGGCTTTCTGAGTGAGAATGACAATATCCACCCGCCGGTTTTTGCTGCGACCTTCAGCCGTATCATTACTGGCCGTTGGTCGTGTATCGCCATACCCGACAGCAGCTAATGTTTTTGGATCAAGGCCATCCTTATGAATTAAATACCGCACAACACTACTGGCTCTTGCAGCAGAAAGCTCCCAGTTGGAAGGATAAACGGCTGAGCTAATAGATTGGTTATCGGTATGCCCTTCCACATGAATCAGAGAGCCTGATTTTTTAAGATCGGGAGCCACTTTATCTAAAATAGCAAACGCTTGTGGACGAAGCCCCGCACTTCCAGGCTCAAAAAACAGGCTACTGGCAAAGCTAAGCACAACACCCCGTTCTTGAATTTTTATTTTAACCTGAGGGATGGAAACTTCTTTTTTAACCTCAACCGCTTTCTTTTGCCCCCCCTGATTATTTTGACCATTGAGGTGTGAAATTTCTTTGTTGATTTTTTGAATCGTACTGATTAAAGGCTTTGCAAGTTGTTCAAGCTGTTTTCGATTGGGAAACGTCGCCATAATTTTATTTAAAATGCTATTGCCAGAGTCTTTTAAGATTTTGGGTTGGGGTGAACCTTTCATTACCCCACCGGGGTTTTTCATAATGCTATGGGCAGGGTTAAAGGCGGCTTTAATGGCCTGAGACACCTGCTTAAATTTTGCTAAGTCCGCCTGAGACAAAGCATAAAGCACCACAAATGTGGCAAATAACAACGTAATAAAGTCAGCATAGGAAACCAGCCATCGTTCCAGATTTTCATGTTCTGGGTGTTTGTGCTTTTTTCCCATGAGGAACTAAGCCTCCGCTGTTTCTTCAGCTTTACCACTGATGTCAAACACCTGTAGCTTTTGTTTAATAAAGTTGGGACTTTCTCCAGCCTGAATGGACAGGATCCCTTCAATCATCATTTCTCGAATGATGACCAATTGGCGCATTTTAAACTTTAATTTGCTTCCTAAAGGAATAAAAATGAGGTTAGCCGCCCCTACACCGTATACCGTAGCCACAAACGATGTTGCAATCCCTTCTCCCAACTTACTGGGATCTGAGAGGTTCTGCATAACGTGAATTAGCCCCAACACCGCACCTAGAATCCCAACGGTTGGTGAATAACCACCGGCCGATTCATATACCTTGGAAGCCTGCGTGATTTCTTCTTCTAAAAACGAGAGCTCTGTTTCCAGAATGTCTCTCACCAGGGCCGGATCTGTCCCATCAGTCATCAACTCCATGCCCTTGCGTAAAAATTCATCCTCAATGGTTTTAATATCATTTTGCAGCGCCAAAATCCCTTCTTTTCGGGCTTTAAGGGCTAAACTTACCAACAACTCGATGGTTTCTTTAAAGTTTACTTTGGGTCCCATAAAAACCGGCTGTAACCCTTTGAGTGCACCAATCAGGTCTTTCAAAGGAAAACTTAAAACAACCGCCCCCATCGTTCCCCCCATAACGATAATAAAGGCCGTTGGTTGCTCAATGGCCATAATATCCCCACCTTCCAGTATCTGGCCACCGATAACAGCGGCGATACCAAAAAAGATACCGATAAGTGATGTAATATCCACGCGAAATGACGACTCTAACTCTTAAGGACAATTGCCTCTATTATATCTTGGATATTGGTTAATAGCGGAAGAGGTCCAGGATGTTCCTCCATCGGGAGGAGTTGTGAGGGTTTTGGCAAACATCACAAAGTCCACATGCGACCTGTGAAAAAGAGTCGCAATGAAGCCAATCCATCAACTGAACACGACGGCAACAGGTTGACTGGCGACAAAAGTGCCGCATCCGGTTTAATTGATCAATCTCAATCGATTTTAAAGAATTTTCACCTGAATAGTGACTGATCAGCCATTGTTTTTGACTCTGATAATCTTCTTTTGCATAAAGAATCACCCCTTCAACAGCCGTTTTTTCGTAGCGAGTCGAAACAAGCAAGTGCTGTGCCAGGGATTCACAACTCCATGGCATCTGCCAATAGATAATTTGCAAATGCCCATAAGGCCAAAGATGAATCGGAAGTTCTGAAAGCATTGAGGTTTCAATAATAATAAACGGGTTCGTATCCAAAATCAGCTTCATTAAAAGCAATTCTTTTTCCTGAGGCTCTAAATCCCGGTGAAACACAGCAGAAATATATGCAGATAAGCGTTTTTGCAGCATAAAAACATCTTTTAGAGAATGACAAAGCAGAATCGTGGCTGAGGAAGACCTAACAATGGCATTTTGAACCAAGTATTCCAGTTTTTTAAGCTTTTGATACTGGGTAATATGCCGTTCAACCCGAACTGTTGGCGAAGGGGTCGCCGCTAAAAACCGCATTGGAGAATGGCATCGCAAGGAAAACTGATTGATCACCGCTTCTTCATACTGCAATGGCAGGAAATGCGAAAAAACAAATAGGGGTGGACGCCCGGGCCACTGCTGTTGAAAGAGGTTGACGAGCCCACCGTACGGGTGTGGAACCACCGGCCCCCAGAGGGAGGGCACCACCCAATGGCCCTGCTCAATAATCAGCGGCCCCAAAAAAGGATGTCGGATAAGCTGGGTAAGGGTATTCACCGTTTGTAGCTTTTTTGCCGTAATCATCAGCAATGATACTTCTTTGCGTTGAATGCGTTCGAAAACGGCTCGCTGCGTATGAGGCGGCATTTGGGAAGTTAAACTCTCAAACCTCCCATCCATCTGCCCCATTTGTTTTAATCGAAAAACATGATTGTTCAACAGACTTTCATTGGGGTAAATCGCTACCATCAGTGACTTTGAATACTTGAGGATCTCCAGTGGAAAAATCTCAAACCAAGCCTTCCCCACAGGGAGGACTCCCAAAAAGTCTCGCCCTTGAGATAAAATCTCAATAATCTGCTCTTGTTGAAGAGAATGCTGTGATTCAATAAACTGCTGCATGGCAACACATTATCATAAAATGATACGAAAGATGGAAAGGCCCCTTGCGGATGAACAGGTTACACGGAGAACTTTATCTTCCTGGCGATAAATCAATCAGCCATCGGGCACTCATGCTCCTTGCCATCAGTCGGGGACTTTCAACAGTAAAGGGTGTTGCCTCCGGCAAAGATGTTCTTTCAACCCTGAGATGCTTACAGGCTTTGGGCTGTAAAATCGAACAAATCGAGCAAACCGCCTACCGAATCCAAGGCGTCAATCATTTTATTCCGCCTGAACAACCTTTAGATTGCGGAAATTCAGGCACCACTATCCGTTTGCTAAGTGGTCTTCTGGCTGGCGCTGGGGTTTTGTTAACGTTAACCGGTGATGAAAGCCTACAAAAACGCCCCATGAAAAGAATTATTGTGCCTTTATCGCAAATGGGATGTAATATTCAGTCTCTAGGCCCCAATGAGTGTGCTCCTTTACAGATTGATAAACCACGCCGCCCCATTCAGCCCATTCATTATAAGCTCCCCATGGCCTCTGCCCAAGTAAAAAGTGCGATTCTCCTGGCAGGATTGTTCACGGATCCTAAGGTTGAGGTAATTGTTGAAGAACCCACCTCCTCAAGAGACCACACAGAACGTATGCTTCGGGCGCTGGGGGCGTATGTTAAATCAGAAGGTACCCTCCACCAGTTGATGGGACGACAGCCGGAACTCATCGCCCAAAACATGGACATCCCAGGTGATGTGTCCTCAGCCGCCTTTTGGCTTGTGGGTGGGGCCATTTTGCCAGGCTCTAAAATTCGCTTAAAACAGGTGGGTCTCAATCCCCTGAGAAGCGGGCTTATTGACATTCTCAAAACCAGCGGTGCGAACATCACGTTTAGTAACCTTCATGATAGAGCTGGTGAGCCTTGTGGGGATATTTTGCTCGAAACAGACTTTTTGATGGGCAATATCACCATTACCCCCCAAATGATCCCGGCTTTAATTGATGAAATCCCAGTGTTAACCATTTTGGGGCTCTTTACCCAAGGACGCTTCACCCTTCGGGGGGCTGAAGAATTGCGATTTAAGGAGTCAGACCGGCTCGGTGCCCTGATTGAAATTTTAAAAGCCCTCAAAGTGGACCTTGAAGTTTACGCCGATGGCTTCTCCTTTGAAGGTCGGCCAGATTGGGATGTTCCTAAAATTGAAACCTCCTTAAGAACCTATCATGATCATCGATTGGTGATGGCCTTAGAAATTTTAAACTTGAGATCCCGTTCTCCTTTACCCATTGAAGGAAAAGACTGGGTGTCCATTTCTTATCCTGGGTTTTACAAAGCCCTTGAGTCCCTAGTAACCACCCCTTTGTTGTCTTAAGCTCACAAACCCATAATATATTTAAATTTATTCACAAATAATACTAAATTCTTGAAGCACTCCCCCTTTTCACATAGGATAAAGCCTATCTTTACGATTAAAAAGAGAAGGTACTTTCAGGATGACGCTCTCAATTGCTCCAACCAGCTTCACCATTAAGCCTAAGGCTCTACGTTTTGGGGATAGTACCAAAAATAACCCTGAAAAATCGCAGTTACAATGCTGTCAGAGTCATCAATCACCGAAGCCAGTTGATGCCAAACGTTACTTAACCCCAGAAGAAATTGAATTGGACAAACAATATGCGGCCAAAGGTTCTTTCACAAGATTGAAGGAAACAGGCATCAGCCGATTCCTCGAATTAGCGAAAGCCTTAACCCTTGTTCTCTATCCCTCCGCAGTGAAAGGATTGTATTATCAAGCCAAAGGGGCTTCTCTTACCCTTGTGAAACGATACGCAAATGCTGAAAAAGCCTTTCGTAAAGCCTTAGAGATTGAAAAAGGGAAAAGATTTAAAGATTGTACAGCCATCTATTTGATATTGGGCGGATTGGCAAAGGCCTGCGAAAAACAAGGAAAAACAGAAGAAGCCCAAGTCATCCGTAGCCGCAAGTCCAATTATAATACACTTTAAATCCTTATTAGGCACCCCTGATTAATTTTTCTAAAAAGCTTCCCCCCTTTTTATGTTTGAGATATGCTAACGGGAATTTGCTAAATTTATTATCATTTTAATGAGTGTAGGAGACATTTCGATGAAAACTCAAATTACTTTATCTTTATCTGTTGCTGTTTTAGTGGGAACCATGTTGTTTTCCAGCTTTTCACAGGCACAAACAAACGCTCCCTTTGACAGCACCAGCCTGGTAAGATCCCCTTCAGGGGTTACTACTGGAAACGCTTCTTCTAACAGTCAATCTGCTGCATTGCCTGCATTACAGGCACAATTGGCTGATATTAATGACCAAGAATTAAAAATTGATGCTGATGCAAAGCCTATTAGCCAACAGTTACAGCAAGTTCAGGCTCAAATTGATGCTCATAACGCTAGAGTAGCCAGTTATAGCTCGCGCTGCCTCGGTAGACAACTTCCTCAAGGAGAATATCAATCATGTCTTAGTGAAGAGCAAGGTCTTAATGCAGAACGTGATACTATGAACAGCCAAAAAGACAATTTGACGGGCCAATTACAAGCCATGAGACAACAATGGGATGGCTTGGAAGGCCGTCGAGCAAAGATTAATGTGCAAATTGATAATTTAAAAAAGTTCGCCCAAGAAAATCAAGATTGCTCGAAATTGCCTTCAAATGAAGCCGCAGCTGATTGCATGAAAAAACTGTGGGACAGCAACGGCCACTAGGAAGCAAGCTTCATTATTAAAAATTCCTTACTGGGAGGGTGCTGGGCAGGAACAGGCCCTGCATCTTTCTGTTTGGAAGCACGAAACCACTTTCCCCAATATTTATTTTAAGGGCTACTATTTTGTGCGCTGACGCAAGGCTTCAAACAACAAAACAGCCCCAGCAACAGACACATTTAAAGACTCTACCCCTGGGGCTAAAGGGATTTTAACCAATTGATCGCAATGCTCTCGAACTAGGCGCCTAAGGCCAGCCCCTTCACTGCCAAGTACAATCCCCGTGGGCCCCGTGTAGTCATACTGCGTGTATGTAACGGCCTTGGGATCAAGGGCTGCGCCAACCCACCAAAGCCCAGCCTTTTTCAGACGCTCCATGGCATCCACCAGATTGGAAACCACCACAATGTCCATCATCTCCAGAGTTCCGGCACTGGCCTTTCCCACAGCCGGAGAAAACCCTGCACTTCCGACCTTGGGAATAATTATGGCTGTGGCTCCCACACCCGCAGCCGTTCTGATCAGCGCCCCAAAATTTCGAGGATCGGTCACGTCATCCAAAGCCAAAACCAAGGGAAGGGTTCCAGCAGGAGCGGTTTCAATCTGTTTCACCAGATCATAAATATCGAGCAAAGGCTTAGGCGCCACCATGGCCACAACCCCCTGGTGGGGTGTTTCGCCATCAGCCATTTTATCCAGCTTGGCCTTGGGCACAAACTGAAGATTAACGCCTTTAGATTTGGCCGCATCAATCAGGGTTTGAAGCCGATGATCTTTGGAGAGTTCCTGTGCCACCATTACTTTAAACACCCGCTCAGGGGCATGGGTTAAGAGGGCATCAATACTATTTTTTCCAAAACTGTAATCGACTGAACCAGCTTCTGTTTGGGGAGGCGGATCGGTTTTCTTGGGTTTCGGGTGGAATTTCTCCGGGGGCATAAGTGTGGGGTCCTCCAGGGGCCGTTGGATCAACGAAGCTTACTAACCAACCATTACGGGCAATTAAACCCTCTGAAATGGTGCTGCCAAGATAGTGAATCGCACCGGTTTGGATATTATCACTCCAAAAACCAGCCGGTAATTCGGATTGTCCCTCAAATATCACCAACTTGACAATGAATTCTTGGGGATCGGTTGCACTCCATCCGAGTACCCGAACATCCCAAACCCGATTTTTCGGGTGATGTTGCTCTGGATAGCGCTTTAAAAACCGATACCAGATTTCATTGGGCAACATCGTGAGCCGCACAGCTTTTTGTTGCGCCAGATCATAAATAACGGGAATGGTTTGCCAAATCCCCATATGCTCAAAGCCAGGGCGATACACCATTAAGATCTTTTGCCCATCAGCAGACCAATCCACCACCTGGATACCATCAAACCGACCCGGCTCATTGGCATCAAACCCTGCTTCAAAAATGGTTTTACGATACCGCATCTGCTTTTGGGGCTCATAGGCCAACCAAAATGCATGGGGATCAATTTGGGAAATATCCACCACCGGGGTTTGTGGAAGACTATTTGTAGATTTTTGTGTTTTTCCAGCCTGATCTCCTGCCTTGGAATCATTCATGGGCGGCGAGGGTGGAATGGCATGAGGTGTTTTTTGCGTTTCTTTAGACTGATCTTCGTCTTGCATCATCTGGGTGGGTGGAAGTAGGTCAGCGAGGGCGGGGGTATGTCCCACCGGCAGTAAAAACACCCGGCTGAGGGTTTGCTCATTCTCCGGCATAAAAAATACTTCTGTCACCGCCATTTGGGTTCTATCGGGCGAGAGAATCGGGATACCAGTGGCCGCTTTGGTGGTTTCGTAACCAAACAGATTTAAACTCCCAGGCATCATGGGAAAAACTTTCTTAAATTGAAGATATTGCCCCTCAACACCCTGCTGCGTTGCCGGGACCATCGTGGTTTGCTGAGGTTTTTGCGCATCACTCTGGGCAAAATCGGTTATCAGGCCAACCAGCAACAATGCTGCAAAAAAACTGAGAAAAATGCGTTTCATATCACCATTGTACCGTGACGAAGGGCTTCTCTTCTGATCATCGAAGAAGGTGAAAATAGAGATCCCCTCAAAAATAAAAAGCTTCCTATAAAATATAGGAAGTTTATGAGGCATTGAATGTTTGATAAAAACAATATCGACCGAATTTTGAAAAACTTGAGGGATTTTTTTAAATTTCATCAAAACTGTTTGAAAAAACATCGGATTTTGCAAAATGCCTAAAAAATCAGCCTTTGAACCCCCCGAAAGGGTTTACAAAACTTCATATTGATAAAGCCCATTTGAGAATCGGCCGATAAAAGAGCAAGCCAAAATCCATGGCCATGACATTTTGAGAGAGAGCGTGGAGCATTTTAAATGCAAATCGGATTTTTTCAAACCCCTGGTTCCCAACTGGGAAATAGCTTTTTAATCCCCCTCGAGCTTCAGCAGCAGATGCTCCCCCAATCGGCTGAGCCATCTGTTGACCTCTGGGGAAATTCGGGGGCAGATGCCTGGCTCCCTCAGCCTCAACCCAACACCCAAAGTTCTTCAGAAGTGCCTTTAAATTTAGTCTTTAACGATTTTGCCCGGTTTGACACCGATGGAGACAACAAGCTCTCCAAACAAGAAATTGCCCAGGCCGCACTGACCTTAAAATCAGAAGGACGCATCAATGAGTTTATGCTTTTTGCGACCTTTTTGCAGGGCGGGAAAGATGGCAAAGGGTTATTTCCTGATGATGATCAGGATGGTTGCGTAAGTTATAACGAAATTGCCGATTTGGCCAAGGCTGGGGGAAACAGAATGTCGATTTCGTCCGATGACTTTAAGGCCAAATTTCCCGATTTGGTGGGAAGTGGCA
Organism: Vampirovibrionales bacterium; assembly: GCA_025449835.1. Classification (GTDB taxonomy): domain Bacteria; phylum Cyanobacteriota; class Vampirovibrionia; order Vampirovibrionales; family JAGQHJ01; genus JANWIO01. The sequence goes on along the minus strand of JANWIO010000114.1, from coordinate 1,085 downwards.
ATACCATTGATATCCAGGCTTTAAAAGCCCTGGCGTATCCCGATGAAGATGATTCAACCGGGGTCCCTATGAGCCGGGTGCTCACGATTTTTGACCAGTTTGATCAGGATGGCGATGGGAAACTCTCTAAGCAAGAAATTGCCCGGGCGGCACTGGAAATGGCTAACGAAGGCAGAAACACAGAATTTACGTTGTTTGCTACATTTTTACAGGGTGGGAAAGATGGCACAGGGTTATTTCCTGATGATGACGGGGATGGCTATTTAAGTCGACAAGAGTTAGAAGGCCTAGCTGGCGCTGATGGGGATAGTAGCGCCATTAAACAAAGTGATTTTGCAGCCAAATTCCCCGATTTAGTGGGTGGGGGCAACGCCATCAGTACGGACAAGCTCAATCAAGTGGCATACCCCAACCAATATGGCCTGGGATCAGGAAATCTTCAAAACCTCAATATCGTCCAACTCCTACAACAGCTTATTTTAAGCTTATTTACGGGCCGATTCTTTAACACATCCGCAAATTAAAGTAAAAACAGCTTTTTCCCGAAAGGGGAAAATACCCTTTCATGTAAGAGGGAGCTTGCTCCCCTTGATTCCCCTGGAATGCTTGACGTATAGTTTCATCAAGGCTTTAAAATCATGTTGATCAGATGAGGCATTTAAGGAAGGGTATCGCTAATGAAAGCCATTCAAAAACCGGCGGCGGAAGCTGGATTTGTTGTTGCTGAACTGGATCGACCCAATTATGGACCGGATGATGTACTGATTAAAGTGCGCTTGGCCTCAATTTGCGGGACAGATTTGCATATCACCAATTGGGACGAATGGAGCGCATCACGGATTCATCCGCCCTTGGTGTATGGCCACGAGTTTTGTGGGGATATTGAGGCCATAGGAAGCAGAGTGACCCATTTACAACCTGGGGATTATGTGTCTGCTGAGATGCATATTGCCTGTGGTACCTGTTATCAATGTATGATTGGCAATCGCCATATTTGTGAACACGTGAAAATTGCGGGTATCGATTTAAACGGCTGCTATGCCGGATATGTCGTAATGCCCAAAAATCAGGTGATCAAACTCCCG
>JANWIO010000113.1 GCA_025449835.1 Vampirovibrionales bacterium | reverse complement strand
TTCACCCTTTTGAAAACGTTGGATACGTTCATCCGTTAAATTATTGAGTTTCGGCATCAGTTTTACTAATTTTTGATGATATATCTCGTCCCCGTTGGGATGCCTTTCAATGACATATTGAAGCCTTGCTTTTTCATCGATAAATTGCAAATCTCGCATTAAATCCGGCAGTGGCGCTTTTTGATCTAAGCGTTCCTCTAGTGTTTTTAATCCATTCAGAATTATTTCAGGACGCGGAAGCCTGTTATTGGGATGAAATAAAGCTTCTTCCAAGAGTTCAACACTGTCCATGGCCGGCTTATCATTGAGTCGATTAGCGATAATTCCCAGTTTTTCAAGTTGTGTTAACTTTTGCGCCCCCACCAATTGGATAATTTCTTTTCGTCGCTGATTTACATGTTGATGGGTTCCAAATTTACTGTTGTGAATCGGTAGCAATTGAGAAGAAGCATTTTGATGAGAGACATCATAAGCAAGTTCTATGAAGCTTAAGGCATCCGTCTCAAAATCAGGGCGATGACAGGTATTTAAAAGTTTTCGGAATCCAACCATTACTTGGGGCAGAGTTTGATTGGTTTTCTCAACCTTACGCCAAATGGAAGCACGATGATTTTCGGGTAAGGTCTGCATTGTTGGCAGTGGGGTTAAGAGCGGATTAATTCCTCGGATGCCGGTATAAAAATCATTTGAACCCGGCATCTCGAAAGGCCCTTTACGAGAGGCAATGCCAAAACGGATTTTGGGCTTTAAAAACGAATTTTGGCCCTGCAATGAGATTGTATGGAAAATGTTTAATGCCATAATGCTCCTGATTTGAAAAAGTCTACTCAGTATGCTTGCAATAACGATGCTCAAGCAAAAGGGTTGCTGAAAAATAAAGATTTGTAAACGGTTTTTTGATTCTTTTATGCCATCGGCTCAATATCTTTAAGCGTTTATGCTTTAGGCAAATTGGTGCTCGAAAGCGCTCCTTTTCAATTTGTTTCAGCGAAAGTGTGTAATTCAGGTAAAATGGATATTAGGACAGAGAGGATGAGAATCATGTTTGGGCATGTACCTGCACGTAAAGTATTTGTAATTAGTTCCGTTGTTGCTGTTTCCTTAATCGAAATTGGAAGTTTATACACCCCTGTTGCTTATTGGGCTTATCTGATTGTAGGTCCCCTCGTTTTATTAGGCATTCGAGATATGGGGCAGAAAAAACATGCCATCAAACGGAATTTTCCCATTATTGGCAATATTCGCTACTTATTTGAGTTTATCCGTCCCGAAATTAATCAGTACTTTGTGGAATCCAACCTTGACGGTCGCCCATTTAACCGAGAAACCCGGGCTAATATTTATCAACGGGCCAAGCGTGATCTAAACACCCATCCATTTGGAACCCAAGAGAATGTGTATGACATTGGTTATGAATGGATTAACCATTCCATTTCTCCGCTGACTCCTTTAAAAGAAGAGCCGCGTATTTTGGTGGGGGGCAATGAATGTACACGCCCCTATTTAGCCTCAATCTTTAATATTTCGGCGATGAGTTATGGCGCTTTAAGTAAAAATGCTGTTTTAGCCCTCAATAAAGGAGCGCAACTCGGTGGATTTGCTCACAATACCGGAGAAGGTGGGCTCACACCTTTTCATCTGGAAAATGGTGGCGATATTATTTGGCAAATTGGTACAGGATATTTTGGGTGTCGAACTCAAGATGGACATTTTTCGGCATTAAAGTTTTCAGAAAAGGCCGCTATAGACAATGTGAAGATGATTGAAATCAAACTGTCTCAGGGGGCAAAACCCGGCCACGGCGGTATCTTACCAGCGGCAAAAGTGACCCCGGAAATTGCACAAATTAGAGGTGTTATGGTTGGACAGGATGTTATTTCTCCGCCTGCTCATACAGCTTTTTCAACGCCTAAAGGTCTCTTAGAATTTGTTGCAAAATTAAGAGAGCTCTCGGGTGGAAAACCGGTTGGGTTTAAGCTTTGTATTGGGCATCGGGTTGAATTTCTCGGAATTTGTAAAGCGATGTTAGCAACGGGGATTTTACCGGATTTTATCACGGTAGATGGTGGTGAAGGTGGTACTGGTGCAGCCCCCCTGGAGTTTTCGGACTCAGTGGGTACACCACTCAATGATGCACTGGTTTTTGTTCATAACGCGCTCGTTGGCTGTGGTTTACGAGAGAAAATTCGCATCATTGCCAGCGGCAAAATTACCACTGGTTTTAACCTCATCACAAAAATTGCCATGGGAGCGGATATGTGTAATTCGGCCCGGGGAATGATGTTTGCATTAGGCTGTATTCAAGCGCTTCAATGCCATGCCAATACCTGCCCAACAGGTGTTGCAACTCAAAATCCTGCTTTAATTAAAGGTTTAGATGTACAAGATAAGTCTGTTCGAGTGGCAAATTTTCACGATGCAACAGTGGAAAGCTTTTTAGAAATTTTAGGGGCAACAGGCCTCTCCAACCCAACACAACTAAAGCCTCATTTTATCTACCGCCGGGTAAGTTTAACCCAGGTAAAGACCTTAAACCAGATTTATGATTACATTGAGCCAGGGGCTTTATTATCAAAGCCCTATCCTTTGATTTTTGAGTCAGACTGGGAGCAAGCCCACCCTGATTATTTTATTAATACCGCTTTCAGCAATGTCTCCTAGCTGAAAAGTCAAGATTTATCGGGTGCTTATCCAATCAAAGAACCCTAAAAAATGTTGAATCACAAAGCTCAGAGGATTATGAGGCCATTTGACCTCCTGTGATTGACCAGCAGCATTGATTGAAGAATTATGGGTGGTTGTTTTATCAATAAACGCCATTTTAACCGATTGAGAATGCTGTGATGAAATCGTTTTCCTTGAGGCAGGTGCAGCGTTAACTTGGGGCTTAGTCAGCTCAACCGCTTGAAAATCAAAAGTGGAAAGTTGTTTTGAGGCCACAGTCGTCGGCTTTTCTTGTGCTTTATCCATCTCTTGGGAGGGTTGTGTTCTTCCTTCTAGTCTTTTAATTAAGGCAATCAATTCATCTTGAGGAGACGATTGGTTGGGTATCGTTTTTGTTACCAAAGAAGGTTTTGTGGCAGGTGCAGATGGTTTTGTTGAAGTGTCTTGCATTAATTGTGGCTCATCTGGTGGTGCTATAAGGAGTTCAGGATTAATGGCCATATCATCATCTGTTTGAATGGGAATTAACACGGGTGTTGTTTCAATTTCAGGTTCTTGGGTCGGATGAAACTCAATAACCGAGAGTGTTGAATCGGTTTGGGTATTCTTGGGTGTTGGTTGGGCTTCAACGACCGTTTCAGACTCATCACAATGATCAACGATACCTTTATCCGGAAGAACCCATGTCTCACAGTTTTTTTTGATTTTACGGGTTACCATATCTTTTGAAGCCTGTAATTTTAGAACATGGGGTACTTCCGTTTCAGTAATATCCTTACTTAGAACATGATGAGAAACGGGCTTCTTTGTTATTTTAGGATGTTGGCGAACAAGATGGCGAGGCGAAGCAATGGCGATCGTCGAAGCTGACCACATGAATAAACTCAATCCTGCCATCATCGCAATATGATACTTATCCAGTGACAATTTTTTGCCAAAATGTTCCAGAGTATGGTTTTTTTGAAATAGTGGATTCCTCACCGAGCTCAACCTCCTCATTCCAAACATCCATACTCTATTGTGATTGGATTCGTTGAAAAAAGAAACACTTTTTTTAACAAGCCTTTGCCCAAAAGAGGGTTTTGCGAAGCAAGGCTTGAATATGTAAAATAGGTCGCTAGAAAAGTCCATCGCCATTGATTTTTATCAAATGTTTTTCTCGTGAATAAGAGCGGTTGAACTTGTATTTTGCCTGGATACGCTTTATCATGCAGTGGAAATACTGAGTCGTGAATAATTGAGGTTTTTGCCATGCACCCTATCGTGATTTATCCCTTATTTCTGGGTTCTCCCATGGAGTTGGGTGTTCTTTTTCTGGTTGTCTTGATTTTGTTTGGTCCGGGGAAATTACCCCAGGTTTTTCGGTCTTTAGGAGAAGGCGTGCGTCAATTTAAGGACGCTGCGGATGGGACCAATACGGACTCATCGAGTCTAAAAACGATCTCCTCTGCTTCTCCCGACGAAAAGAAATAATCTGCAAACGTGATTAAGATATGCCGTCCATTGATGTTGCTTCTTTTCAAGCCCTTGAAAAAGCTTTTGATGCGGAAAATTTCCGGAACTTAGGCCATACGCTTATTGATCAATTGTCAGATTATCTGGCCAGTGTGACAACCGAGCCTGAACGGAGTGGTTTTCCAGTTCTTCCAGCGATTTCTCCCAATGAGATGCTAAAACAATGGGGCGGTGAATTCTCTCAATCGGGAGGGAGTGACTTTAATACCCTGATAGAGCATGTTATTGCGCAATCGAATCATTTGCATCACCCACATTACATTGGGCACCAGGTCTCAGCGCCCTTACCATTAGCAGCCCTTTGCGACTTAGTCGCATCCTTTTTAAATAATGGAACCGCTGTTTACGAAATGGGGCCGGTGAGTACCATCATGGAGAAGCGCATTATCCAATGGATGGCCATGCTGATTGGATATGATGTTGACCAAGCCGATGGGGTATTAACCTCTGGTGGGTCTATGGGAAACCTAACAGCGCTGTTGGCTGCTCGCCAAGTGAAGGCAGGTTATGACATATGGAATGAAGGAACACAACACCATAAACCGTTGGGGATCTTGGTTTCCGAGCAAAATCATTATTCTATCAAGCGAGCCGCTCAAATTATGGGGTTGGGCGAACAGGGTGTCATCTCTGTTCCCGTTGATGCGAATTTCAAACTGAGGGGAGATGCCTTAGAGACGACTTATCATCAAGCTTGCCAGGATGGATATCGAATCATTGCAGTGGTTGCAAATGCTTGTTCAACAGCCACTGGAACCTATGATCCACTTGATGAAATCGCTGATTTTTGTGAAAAACATCACTTATGGCTTCATGTGGATGGGGCCCATGGGGCATCAGCCTTGGTATCCGAAAAATATAAACATCTACTCAGTGGCATTGAACGAGCGGATTCGGTGGTGTGGGATGCCCATAAAATGCTGTTAATGCCTGGATTGATTACAGGGGTTATTTTTCGAAACGGGCAACACTCTTATGAGACCTTCTCTCAGCAGGCAGCTTACCTGTTTGAATGCCGCTCAGAAGAGGAGTGGTTTAATTTAGCACATCGAACGTTGGAATGTACCAAGCGCATGATGAGCTTAAAGCTTTATATGGCTCTTCATGTCTATGGAACCCAGATTTTTGATACGTATGTCGCCCGTTGCTACGATAAAACCAAATGGTTTGCTGAACACATTCAAAAATCACCTGATTTTGAAATAGCATTGGCGCCAGAAAGTAATATTATCTGTTTCCGATACATACCACCCGGCGTAGACAATCTGGATGTACTTCAAGCCAAAATTCGCAAGCATCTCCTTGCAGAGGCATCTTTTTATATTGTTCAAACACAATTACCACAGGGTACTTTTTTACGGTGTACGATTATTACCCCAGGGACGACCGAAAACGATTTAAGCGCCTTACTGGATCAAATTCGCAAAGTGGGTCATTCAATATTAGTGAACGTTTCCGCCAATTAAAATCCGTTCAAAATGATTTTTGAGTCGGCTTGAGATCTCTGCCTTATCATCTTCTTGCGCCAAATGCATTGCTTTTAATTCTTGAAGACGACCTCGTGCGGTTTGAATGGTTAACGTTTGGGTATTTTCCAGGAGAACGATGCATCCCAAATCCTGCACCAGCTTACGGCATTCCTCAAGGTTGGCTGATTTCTTACAAAAAAAGATTCCTTTAATCGGTTGACGGTTATAATCCAAATTTAAATTCCTTCTAATCACGATACCTCCAGCGCTTGGAACAAAAAATATTCCAGGTTAAATTCAATAGTGCTCTTCCACCTTACCTTTATTATGCCCTTTATTGCTTTAAGCTACCATTGTGCAGCTGAATGATTTCTAAAGGGTCAAGTTTCCTCAGAGATTCGAAAATCAACGGGGAGAACGTTATTTTACAGTCTAAAAAAGCAGCGAGAGAACTTTATCTCGCTGCTTTAGGGTGTTTAGGAGACCCACTTTTTATTCGATATATTCTTTTAAGCGCCGACTTCTATTGGGATGACGAAGTTTACGAAGCGCTTTGGCTTCAATTTGCCGAATCCGCTCACGAGTGACGCCAAAGAGTTGTCCTACTTCTTCTAAGGTTCTTTGACGTCCATCGTCTAAGCCAAACCGTAAACGAAGGACATCTCTTTCCCGAGGACTTAAGCTAGAAAGAACCTCTGTAAGGTCTTCTCTAAGAAGTTCATGGGCTACAGTTGTGGCAGGTGCTTCAGCTTCCCGATCTTCAATAAAATCACCCAAGCGAGAATCTTCTTCTTTACCAATAGGGGTTTCTAAAGAAAGCGGCTCTTGAGCAACTTTGATGATTTCTCTTAATTTCGGAACGCTGATTCCCATAGCCAGTGCCAATTCTTCTTCGTTGGGCTTCCGGCTTTTTTCCTGGGCCAGTTTTCGGGTAATCTTTTTCAGTTTATTAATGGTTTCAACCATATGCACAGGGATACGAATGGTTCTGGCCTGATCCGCAATTGCTCGGGTAATGGCTTGCCGGATCCACCACGTTGCATACGTAGAGAACTTGTAACCACGTTCGTGATCGAATTTTTCAGCGGCACGAATCAGCCCCAGGTTGCCTTCTTGAATCAAATCCAAGAAGAGCATGCCGCGCCCCACATATTTTTTGGCAATACTCACAACCAAACGCAAGTTTGCTTGCACCAATTTTCGTTTTGCATTGGCGCCTTCAGTACCGCCTTTAACAATTTTACGGGCCAATTCAATCTCTTCTTCAGCCGTGAGAAGGCGGATACGACCAATTTCTCTAAGATACATCCGGACAGGATCATCTAAAGCAAGGCTTCGGGAAGAGGATTCAACTTCTTCATCTTCATCTGAAAATGAATCTTCTTGTTGCTCTAATAGCGAAAGGCCGCCACCGCTACCACCAAAGAGACTTCCAATATCTTCAGAATCACCATCATCAGCAGCGAGTAACTCGTCAACGCCTGAGCGTCCACGGCCTGAGGATTTATCGATATCAATCAGGACATCATCTTTTGAGTTTCGTGTACGTTTTGTCATTGTTGTTGTCCTACACTCCTTGCTCTTCTTGAAATTTTATAGGGGTATCTATGATTTCTTGTGATTGTGGATTTGATTTTCGACGGGCTTTGAGTTCCTCCCGCAGTTGAAGTTGGATCTGTAAAGCCAGTTGATCGTCCTCCTCCTGTTCATGTTGCTTTCCATGCTGTGCTAACACATTTAAAGCAGTGCGTTTTTGGAGAAACAAAATTCGATTTGCAATCTCGTCAATATCACGATTTAGTTTCTCTCGATGGTTGAGAGATTTCAATCCTCTACTTGCATTTTCGTAACTTTCCTCAATCTCTCCTGCAACCATGATGCGGTGTGCCAAAAACTGAAGCTGCTCCTCCTGGCCACTTGTATGAAATGTACTACTGAGCTGATGTATCAGTTCATCTATTGTACGCCATTGTCCTTCCAAGGTGTAGACCGTTTTTAAAAATGTCTCTGCTTGGGGGGATTGAATCTGCAATTGGGGGAGCGTCTGCATGACCAGCCTATAACCTTCTTCACTTAAGAGTAAATAACTGAGTAAGAGATGTTCTTTTTCAGTAATGGGGATCTTTTGGGAAAGCTTTTGACGAAAAATCGTGATATCTTCAGGTCTTTGTCGTCTTTTGGGCGTTCCCCAAGGTTTCTTTCCTATATAACGATCCGGGGAAGGAAAAATTGCGTCATTTTGATAATTTTTTTTATTTTGATAGGTCGGATTCTCTTTTTCCAGCCGATTTACTTCCAACATTAATGTTTCTTCTGTAATATGAAGCTGATCGGCGAGTTGCTTAATGTATTCCTGGCGAATCACGGGCTGCCGAATCTCCAGCAACATGGGTGTAATGGATTGTACTGCCTGAATCCTTCCCTCAGATGTATTGATATCCTCAGATCGTTCAGAAAGGGCTTTCGCAAACTTAAAGCTTAAGAAGTCTTGTGCATTTTCAAGGCATTCTAAAAAGCGTTCTTTGCCTTGGGTTTTTAAAAAGTCGTCTGGGTCTTTTTCGCCTGGGAGCAGAACCACTTTGACCAGAATCCCCTGATCCAGCAATTGGTTCTGCACCAACTCAATGGCCCTAAGTGCTGCATTTTGTCCTGCTTTATCGGAATCAAAACACAGGTATAGCTTTTCAGCACCGGCCCGTTGCAGCAATTTAAGATGGCTTTCGGTTAATGCTGTTCCGCAAACGCCAACCGCTTGGGAAATGCCTGCCATATGGGCTGCAATCACATCAAAATAGCCTTCCATTAAAATGGCATATTTATCCGTTCGAATTGCCTCTTTGCTCCACGAATAGCCATACAGGATACGGCTTTTCACATAAATTGGGGTTTCCGGTGAGTTGAGATACTTGGGAATGTCCTCTGGATCCAGGTTTCTACCGCCAAAGGCAACCACTCGGCCACGATCATCATGAATAGGTATCATGAGTCGATTGCGAAATCGATCATAATGGCCGTTCCCTTCACTGCGAAGATTTGCAAGTCCTGCTTTTTCCAGCGAATTTGGGGTTTGAGACACCTGTGGTTCATGCTGCTTCAGGTAATTCACTAGGTTTTCCCAACCAGGAGGAGCATAGCCAATGCCAAAATGGTTTTGCCAGTTAGAGTCAACTTGACGCTCTTCCAGGTAAGCTTTTACCGTATCAGATTTTTGGCGTTGCTCTTGGTAAAACTTTTGGGCCAGTGAATGGAGCTTGTAAATAATGTCCAGATCATCTTTCTGTTTCTGGTAATGCCCCTCTCGGATAATATCAATGCCTTGGTCCTGAGCAAGCTCTGTAATCATTTCGCCGTAGGTTTTATTGTCATGCTTCATTAAGAAGCTCAGTGTATCGCCACCTTCACCACAGCCAAAGCACTTAAACATCTGTTTTTCATGATTCACAGAAAAAGACGGAGTCTTCTCCTGGTGAAACGGGCATAAACCAATATAATTCCGGCCTGCCCGACGCAGGGCAACATATCGGCCCACAACATCCACAATATCCAAGCTTAGCTTTACAGCATTCGCAGCCTCTTGAAACGTCATTTGGCGGTTCATGCCGGCAACTCCTGACCGGGATCATAGGAGGTGGGGACAAAGAGTTTACAGTACAAGGCTGTTGCAAATCGGTCTGTCATCCCGGCAATATAATCCACAACACGACGTTCTGGATCCGTAGATTCTGGGATACTGGCACTAATCTCCTCCGGATGTTCTTTATAGTAATCATATAAAGCTGCAATAATGCGTTTCACATTTTTAGACTGGCGTTTTTGCTGTGAATTTAAATAAACATTTTGAAACATCCACTTCCGCAAGGCATGCATGGCGCTTTCAACCTCTGGGACAATATGGATAAGGGGCTGATCCCAACTGGCTTCAATCATTCCCCACATCATTTTTTGAAGACGTTCTTCTTTAGAGTACCCCAGTACCGCAGAAATTTCGGCAGGGATACTCTCTTCAAGCATCAACCCGGCACGAACAGCATCATCAATATCATGGGCGAGGTAGGCCATCCTATCGGCCGTTTTTACAATTTGCCCTTCCAGGGTTTCAGGATTGTCTTTACCTGTGTGCTTTGCAATACCGTCCAATGTTTCATGGGTCAAATTCAGATTTTCAATGATGGTGGCCACCCGAACGCTTTGCCGGTTGTGCCAAAAGCCTTCATGATAGAGATCACTGAGTGCCCCTTCTCCGTTATGACCAAAGGGAGGATGCCCCAAGTCATGTCCCATGCCAATAGCCTCTGTCAGATCTTCATTCAAACGCAAGGCCCTTGCAATAGTTCTGGAGACCTGCGTCACTTCAATGGTATGGGTCATCCTTGTACGGTAATGATCTCCCACTGGAGAAATAAACACCTGAGTTTTATGTTTTAATCGTCGAAATGCTTTGGAATGAACAATCCGATCCCGATCTTTCTGAAATTCTGTTCTCAGCGGACAAGGTGGTTCAGGGACCTGACGCCCTTGGCTTAAAAAACTTTTGGCGGCAAAGGGACTTAAAAATGAATCTTCTATCTGTTCGTAGTATTTTCGAGGTTCAAGAATCCCCACAGTGCCAGTCATAAAATGCCTCTTTCTCCTCCGAGATGCAATGGGTTAAAACAAATTCGCTGAGATACGATGCAGCATTGGTAGACCTATTATGAATGATCTTATTTAAAAATGGTAACATTCTCTTGTAAAGCCAAGCGCCTGATAACCCGATCATGGCAACGAATCTTTGATGACGATTGCTTTTCCATCTTTGTAAAATTGGGTAACATCCAAATAAGGAAGCAGTTATATTTCTAAAAACAATGTCAAATACAAGGTCCTTTATGGCATAATAAACGTTTTACACAATGGGTTTCAATGATTCGGAGGCAAAGTTTTCCATGACAAGTTCTCATATCCTGGAATCTCTTCGACAGGCAGTGATTGTTTCTGTTCAGGCAGAGTATGGCGAACCGTTGAGCAAACCTGAATGTATTCTGGCAATGGCCATGTCAACCTTAAATGGGGGGGCAAAAGGCCTTCGATTGGCAAATCCTGAAAACATTCGTCTGGTGAAAGAGTCTTTACCAGAAATCCCGGTGATTGGAATTACAAAGCCCGTTCATCCCTATTCTGATCCAGAAAATCACGTGTATATTACACCAAGTTTATGGACTGCTGAATCAGTATTGCAGGCTGGCGCCGAAATCGTGGCGATGGATGCAACGCTCCGGCCAAGACCCACTGAAGAATCCTTGAAAGAAATTGTTTTGGAACTCAAAAAACGCTTTCCTACAGCCCTCTTAATGGCCGACATTGCCACTGAAGAAGAGGCCAATGTTGCAGTTGAGATGGGATTTGATGTCATTAGCACCACATTAAGCGGTTATACAGCCGAAACTGTCTCAAAAACCCTCAGTGGAGAACCGGACTTTAGCCTTTTAGCAGCCCTCAGTCAAAATATTTCACGTCCTGTTATTTTGGAAGGCAGAATCTGGACACCAGAACATGTCACCAAGGCATTTGATTTAGGAGCTTATGCAGTTATTATTGGCTCTGCCATTACCCGACCTCAGGTGATTACAAAACGCTTTGTTCATGCAATTCCCAGTTTAAAAGCATAGGCAACCTTCTGGAGTGATTTGTTTGTTGGCTATTCTGAAAAATATAGCAATCTAATCTGTAACACATCCCAGGGATTACAGTTCTTGCCATATTGGTCGATAGAACTATAGATGTACACCAATTCAGAAAGGATGGGTTTTACGGAGAAGGATTGTTAGACTAAGATCAACAACGTGTTTTTTTAATCTAACGAATAAAGCGCTCAGGGATAACAATGAATTGTCATTTTTGTAAATTCTTGAACAAACACTTTGTCCCGATTAGGATGTTATGTCATAGTAAACAAGATTGTTTAACCTAGAGGCATGGTGCCCCTCCCAAATTTGTATCAATCGAATCAATAAGAGGAAAAATGAATGACTGCTTCAAGATTTCTGTTCACTTCGGAGTCCGTCACAGAAGGCCACCCCGATAAAATCTGTGATCAAATTTCAGACGCCATCTTGGATGCCTTTTTAACCAAGGATCCATTGTCTCGGGTTGCTGCTGAGACCTCAGTAACCACAGGATTGGTATTGGTTACGGGTGAGATTACATCCAATTGTTACATTGATATTCCAAGTGTGGTGAGAGATACCATCGAACGGATTGGATATCATGGCACAAATAGTGGTGGTTTTGACGCTAGAACCTGTGCAGTACTCACCAGCATTGACGAGCAGTCGTCAGATATTGCAAGTGGGGTGAATGATGCCCTAGAAACACGGCATTCACTAAATGATGATGAGATTGATAAAATTGGCGCAGGCGACCAAGGCATTATGTTTGGCTTTGCCTGTGATGAAACGGAAGAATTAATGCCGCTCCCCATTAGCTTGGCACATAAACTGGCCTATCGTCTTACAGAAGTCCGAAAAGAAGGGGTTGTTAATTACCTCCGGCCTGATGGAAAAGTTCAGGTAACGGTTGAGTATATTAACGGCCGCCCGCAACGTATTGATACCGTTGTTATCAGTACCCAGCATGAACCTGTTGTCCATGGGGAAACGGATAACCAAAAAATTCAGCAGCAGATATCGGATGATTTGAAGCAACATGTGGTCGCCCATGTCTTTAAAAATATGGCCATTAAACCTGACGAAAACACACGATACCTAATTAACCCTTCCGGCAGATTTGTTATTGGCGGTCCTCAAGGAGATGCAGGTCTGACAGGGCGTAAAATCATTGTAGATACCTACGGTGGTTATTCACGTCATGGTGGTGGCGCTTTTAGTGGAAAGGATCCCACAAAAGTAGATCGCAGCGCTGCCTATGCCGCTCGGTGGGTTGCTAAAAACATTGTTGCAGCTGACCTTGCAACACAATGCGAAGTACAGGTGGGATATGCCATTGGGGTTGCTCGACCGGTCTCGGTTAATGTTAATACATTCGGTACGGGTAAATTGAGTGATGACGAGCTTGGGCAATTAATCGAAGCGCATTTTGACTTGCGTCCGGCCGCTATTATTCAGCAGTTTGATCTCCAAAGACTGCCAGGATTAAATAATGGTGTCTTCTATCAACGCCTTGCCGCTTACGGTCATTTGGGACGAACCGACTTTGATGTTCCTTGGGAAAAACTGGATAAAGTAAAAGAGATTCAAGAGGCCGTTGCAAACGCAAAAAAGTCTCTCGCATCTAATGAAAAAAGTCCTGTTTCTGTATAACAGGCCTCTATTTCCAAATCATTTCATTTTGCAGAAGGTCTAAATTAGACCTTCTGCTTTTTTTATCTGCGCATCAGTCTTCGAATGTCTTGAAGGTGACAAGGATCTGATTCCAGCCAATCTGCAATATCTTCCGGGAGATGAATCTGTTTTTTGAGTCCCAGATCAAAATGTTCCTCCGGGTTTCCCAGAGATCCAGAAATGTTTTCTTCGGGAAAATCGGGATAACTTTCCTTCAGTTTGTACCAGATGAATTCACGGAGATATAACGGATAACGCTTGGTGACGTCAATTTTAGAATTCCCACTACAACTCACCGGATAAGCCGGGTGATCAAAAAACCATTCTTGAGATTTTTCCATAAACCAAGGTTGAATTGGCCCGATTTCTTCGATTGCAACTTTAAGGTGCCGATCAACCAACCTTTCAAAACCTTCCTCCATTACCTGAACACCCCCCATATATGCCCAAAATAGGATTTTTTATAGAGAAATGTATTAATTGGATACGTTTGGACACAATCACCGTTGGATCGGTTTATTTTAGCCTCTTTTTTAGGGCTTAGCCAGAAAGATGCTCCTATTCTATGAAAAATAGGTTAACTGGAGAGTTGTTTGAACGCTCAATATCGCTTCCCGCTCTTCGCAATAAAGAATACTGTGCATCTGGTAAAAACGAGGTGGTAAAGCAAACTTTTCAAGTTTTTAGGTCAAAACACTGTATATGAGGCAGATTTTAACCAGATCAGAGTCTTTCACTTGTTGCAGAATGTAACAATATCACGATGAAATTAGCAATCTCTTTGATTTACTGATTTTTAAGGAATAATAGTGATGGCATATTCATGTCAAAGGATGTTGTAAGCATGGTTTTGGCTTTGAACTTAATCCACCATCCTGCTACCTCAAAAAACGGTTTAGGTTTGGGAAAGGGCCTTCAGGCCACTAAAACAAGGTTATCCAAAACGCCGGTTGGAGCAGATAGTTTTCAGATGCGGTTTTCATCAACGGCACCTGAATCAGTTCAATATGATGATAAACAGTTCTTTGCGGCTGCGGACAAGGGGGATTTGGTAACCTTAACCACATGTATTCAGGCGGGTAAAGATATTAATACTGAAGATGCCTATGGGCGACGTGCGCTGCATCTTGCGGCATCCAATGGTAATGTCGATACCCTTCAGTTGCTATTGTCACAGCATGGCATTGAACCCAATGTTGCGAATACCCATCTTGAAACACCGCTCATCGTTGCTACTTTATCGAAGAAAGAGCCCGCTGTACAATTTTTGTCTTCCCATTCAGGTGTTAACTTGGATTGCCAGGATGAAATTGGGAACACCGCTTTAAACACCGCCATTTTTCATGGACATCGAGACATTGCCCGGTTTTTGATTTCAAAACGGGAACTCGACATTAACCTTCCCAATTATGAAGGATTTACACCCTTTATGTGGGCAGCTTCTCTGGGATATTCAAAGTTAATTGAGGCTTTTTTACACCGAAAAGATCTACAATTAAATACACAGAATATTTATGGCGAAACCGCAGCGTTATTAGCCTTAAACAGCGGTCATGAGGCATTGGCCAAACGAATTTTATCCAGCCCTGGTATCAATAAAGAGACCTTAAATCAGGTTCATCAATGGGCTTCGCAGCATGGAAAAGCTGAGATGACGCAGTTTGTAGAAGAGCAACTCCAGAACGTACGCCCATAATTTCCTTGTTATTGTCGCTTTTAGAGTACGATTTAGTGATGATGCCGGTGGTGAATATCGGGGTAATGGGGATGTGTGTGTGTTAAAGATTCATGCCGATGGCTGTGAGTATGGGGTTCACCGGGCGGCACAAATTCATTGTGTTCATGTTGATGGTGTTCGTCATGAAAATGTAAATGTTCATGCTCGAGGGCTTCATGGGTGTGCTCATGCTCATGAAACTCACTGAGGTGTATCCAGACCCCGACAGCCATTAAAATCGCTGCAAGCCAAAAGGTTGATGCCAACTTATCTCCGAGAAATAAAATTGCAATGGCGGCTCCCACAAAAGGGGCAGTCGAAAAATAAGCACTGGTTCTGGCTGTGCCAATATAGCGCAGTGCCAAGACAAAAAAGGTTAGACTAACACCATATCCCAGAAATCCCACAAATCCTGTTGTAACAATTGTTAGAAGCCCAGGAAGTGATTTACCCAGCAATAAGGCAATGCTACAGTTTACAGTGCCAGCACATAAACCTTTAATGGCAGCAATTTGGACGGGATCACTCATGGACACTTTACGTGTCAAATTATTATCAATCGCCCATCCCAAGCATGCCCCCATAATGGCAAGTGTTCCCCAACGGGTATGGGCATCAAGCGGCCCTGTCCATGAGAGTAAAAAACCGCCACAGGTAATGGCTAACATCCCAAAGGCAATACGAGAATCGACGTTTTCTTTGAAAACGAACCAGGCAATTAAGGCGGTAAAAACCCCTTCCAGATTGAGTAATAAAGACGATGTTGATGCAGGCGTCGAAACCAATCCCCACATTAATAAAAGAGGGGCAACAATCCCACCCGCCAATATTGCACCCGCAAGCCATGGTGCATCTTCCTGTTTTAAACCCGCTTCCTGGGCACCAGAATCCTTTTTGAATACGTTGCTATATCCCCACCAAAGAGACAACCCAATGCCAGAGCCAAGATACAAAAGGCCGGCCAAGAGAACTGGATCGATCTGACCCACCAAAACTTTAGCCACGGGAGTACTGGCCCCGAAGAGCAAAGCCGCCATCAAGGCCAAAAAGGCTCCTGACGAAGCTGAATAGGAAGATGATTTTGGATTCATAAGGGGTTTATTCAACGCATTTATTTCAGTATGACTACTTATAGTATAAAAAGTGTCTTCTGAACATCCATTTTAAGCGTTTGCCTCTTTAATCAACCTACTTTAAAATAAGGTGTAATGAACGTTTTAGTCCGTTATTTTTTACTCTTTTTACTTTTATGGACCCTCGGGGTCAATCAAAGTAATGCTGAGACATTGGGAATTCCGTCCCATTATTTGCTGAAAATTTCTCACCAAAGGCCGTGTTGTCGGCAATTCAGTCATAACAATACTGGGAAATCCCACTGTTTAATGCGGGGTAACCATTGTTTGGGATTGTGTAGACCTGCTCTGCCTCAGAGTGTTCAATTGAAAAATAGTCTATCGGGGATACAGCCTCCATTGCGTTTGGCAGAAGCTAGACAACAGAGGAATTTACCCTCTCTTATTGCCAAGGATTACGATGTTGCACTTTGGCTTTATCAACAGTTTTATCCGGATAGAACCACACTTTACAAAGAAAAAGGTGTGTTTCTCCTCTAAAAAGCCTTTCTATATGGTTTAAAAGGAAACATTTTAGTAAGAAAGCTTTTATAAAGGAGATGTTTTTCCATGCAAATGCGAGAGGATGGATTTCCAAGAGGGATCCAATATCGTTATTACCCAACACAGCTCCATTTGTTAACGCTGTTAATCGCCCTTTGTTTTTTAATCCTTATTGGAGAGTCTGGCGCATGGGCTTATGCCCAAGATGGTTCAATGATGAACATGCAAATGCAACCCAGGCAGCTACAGAACAAACCATCTTCTCAGGCTGGGTTATCTCAAACGTCCGAAGCGGAAAGCGACATTTTATCGGCTCGACAGATGATAATGCTTAATATGCAACGAGAAGGATCCGGGACGGGTTGGCAACCTCTAGACAATCCGATGATGATGAAGATGTTTATGGAAGGCCCTTGGGTCACCATGCTTCATGGAGGCACTTTCTTAGATAATTCAGTTCAAGGAGGACCCCGAGGAGGCAATAAAATCAGAAGTCAAAACTGGTTAATGCTTTCGACATCCAGGCCGATTGGAAACAACAATATTATTCAATTACGAGGGATGTTTTCGGCTGAACCCTTTACCATTGGGAAAGCGGGATATCCCCTTCTTTTTCAAACAGGGGAAACTTACCACGGTGTAGCACTCATTGACTATCAGCATCCCCATGATCTTTTTATGGAGCTCTCAGCAGATTATATGCATCGTATTTTGCCACATACCTGGGTCAATTTTTATGTTGCTCCTGTCGGAGAACCAGCTTTAGGGCCTGTTGTTTTTCATCATCGATATTCTGCATTTCTGGATCCAGAAGCCCCGTTGGGGCACCATGTACAAGATTCGACCCACATATCCTTTGGTGTGTTGACGGCCAGCATCATCTACAAAAACTGGCAGCTTGAAGGATCGTTGTTTAATGGAAAAGAACCTGATGAGAACCGCTATAATTTTGATTTTGGTCCCTTAACCTCTTATTCAGGCCGACTCTCTTATCTGTTGGGTCAGCATTGGAGTTTCCAGATCTCTCATGGGCATTTAGAAGACCCGGAACGAAATGAACCTGGTGACGTGGATAGAACAACTGCATCGGTTCAGTATGATAAGACATTTCACCATGGTTGGTGGGCCAATACATTGGTATTTGGGCATAATTTTAAAAGTGGCCATGATGATAACAGTGTTCTTTTGGAATCAACCGTAAACTTTAGGGAGAAAAACTATCTGTTTGGCAGGATTGAGAATATTCAAAAGTCAGGATTGTTACGAAATGAGCCCGCTGCAGCATTCAACATTTCCGATTTCAGTGTGGGGCTCGGAAGGGAGTTGTTTCGGATTATGGGGATTCCTATCACACTGGGAGCCATGGTGAGTGTTTATGCCAAACCTCACAGCTTAGAAAGTGTATACGGAAGTTTTCCGATTTCATTTCATGTCTTTTTGCATACCAATGTTCCTCGGATGAGGATGTAGTTGTTAAGGCTTGGCTTGCGTTGAAGGTGTTGAAAAACGGACCTCTGTATGACGAATTTGCCCACCCAGCATAGCCGTATAGGTGGAGACAGTCGACACGGCAAGAATTGCCAGAAAAATGGCAAGATTCCATACCCAAGGTAGGTTTTTCTTGGAATAAAAAAGCCAGCCCATTGTGACTAAAGCAAAAAGGGCAACAGCCAATGCTGATTCTAATGTATATTGGGCCCATTGGGCATGATGACCAATATAAGTAAAGGAAATCCCTGGAATTTGTGCCACGATTCGAATCGAGTGAAGGCCTGTAAAATACACGGGAATCGTAACAATACCCAATACAACCAGAAATCCCAAGGCAAGATAATAAATGTCTTTGCTTTTAAAGCTTGTGGCAATTATCCAAAGGATACAAGCCGCTAACATTCCCAGGGGAGGGATATGATTTAAGATAAGGTGCCAGTGGGCTGCATTCATTGCGGGTTTGTCATCCCTTTAACGCATCATTGACTGGTGATTCAACTCAATCGAAGAAATTCTTCACTGCTTTTTATTGTAAACCAATTTGAGAAGGATTGAGGACATTGTTATAGCGTTGTGTGCCCCTTTAGCAATTAAGAGTAATAAATTCAAAAGACGGAACCGAACTCAAGAAGTTCCCTTCTCGATTAACCTTTTTGAGGGTTGGAACGAAGTTTATCAGGATGCTTTGGCAAGAATTGGCTTAAAAAGGAGAACGCAATTTGATTAAAAGCCTCTGGTTTTTCCAATGCCACAATATGACGAGCGCCTGAAACTTCGACAATGGAGCAGGGGCCATTGATATTCTCATTGATGTACTCATAGTAGCCTTGAGGGGTAATATCCGCTTGCCCTTTGATGATAATGGCCGGACACTTTACCGTTTGGAGATGCCCAATATACGGAGGGTAGGCGATTTCAAGAGTGATTTGCCATACCGCCTTGGGATCAACTTGTCTTTGTAGAGACTCAAGGAGAAGAAATCGCCCATAGGTTTGGGCACCATATTCGTTAATGATAAAAACGGTTTTTTGTTTTC
>JANWIO010000112.1 GCA_025449835.1 Vampirovibrionales bacterium | reverse complement strand
TTCACACGGAAGGGGTCACAAGTTCGAATCTTGTACCGCCCACCACTTTCAAGGAAAAAGCACTAATGATCTATAAATTCCATTTTGAAATATGCCCTCTCTTTAATTCTAAAAGCCGAAATATACCTGAATTATTAGCCTTCATTGATCAATACAAAGAAAACTTAATTCCTAATGGAGAGAATCTAATAAATATATTTAAAGCTTTGCAAGTCATACGAAATAGCCCCTGTGTAGCACACACAGATCAAGCAAGTAACTCTCACCCGATTAATGTTGATATTGATGACATTCAAAAACTTTTACCGGATGTTAAAAAATTTACGCTTGATGTTGTAATTGCTGGATACAAAAAATATTTAATTTCAGGAAGCAACAAATTGGCATACCCCTCAAGAATCTAAATTGATAGAAGACTCGGGTATTAAATCACCAATGGCTACTAGGGATTGATATTACTACTCATTTTGAGGGACTCCCCTTTTAAAAATAGAGTACCGTGAGTTGCGATTTTATCGCCCAAGTTTAGACCACTGGTAATCTGCGCATAGGGCCCTTCAATCGGCCCTACTGTAACAGGCTGTTCTCGGAACAAATGAGGATTAACCTCAACATAAGCAAAGGTATAATCTCCAAATCGCTGAATAGCAGAAGTTGGAACAGCCATGACTCGCTGCATTTTGGTTAAGATTTCCATATTAGCAAACATATTGGGCTTTAACGATAAATCCCGATTCGGAACCTCAGCCCTTAAGTCCAGAGTCCGGGTCTGGGGATCGAGAATATCAGCCACATAGTTCAAAACACCTGTAAACACCCGTCCTGGAAAACTGTCTACCGTAATTCGCACAGGTTGCCCTTTTTGCACCTTATTAATATCTTTCTCATACACGTTCCCAATCACCCACACTTTGCTCAAATCCGCAATAGAGAATAATTCCTTGTTAGGATCTGCCAGCTCACCATTGTTGATATTGCGGGTAATCACAAACCCATCCTGAGGAGCTGTAATAGAGATATAAGGTGTAATATGGCGACTCCGAACAACCTCGGCCGCAATCCCGCTATTCACACCATACAATGAAAGTCGTTCCTGATAGGCATTGATAATGGCTTGTCGCTTTGATAATAAAGATTTTAGCGTATCGGCATCTTTTTCATATTGTGTCCGAGCTGCATCCAAATCCGCTTTGGCCGAAATTCGATCGTTAAACAATTTTTGTTCTCGATGATAGGCCATTTGTGAAAAATTCAACTGTACTTTGGCCTGCCGAATGTCCGCGTCATTCTGAAGATTCTGCTGTAATAGATCAGCCTCTAACTGCCCAACCTGATCAGACTTTATGGTTGCTAAAAGTTGGCCTGTAGCCACATGTTGCCCCAATGAAACAGCGACACCGGTTACTTTTCCGGGAACAGGTGTATAAACATGCGTCATAAGATTATTGGCAGCTTGAATTTTTCCATTTAATTTTACTTTAACCGGAAAAGGGACTTGATGAACAGTTTCGGTAGCTAAGTTAATGGTATTTTCCTGCGCTTGAGTTAGCCGAATTTGAATAGGACCATTATTATTCGTATGGCTGTATGAAGGCACTTTTGGAATTTTTGTTTGAGAACCGCATCCGGTCAACAAGGATACTGCACAAAGGAATATGAAAAGAAGCGGAACCAGGTTCTTAGAGTGCCCAAAACCACTGGGGAAAGAAGCCTCGGATTCGTTTTCAGAGAAATTATCAGACATATCAGGGTCACTATCTTTACTAATAATAAGTGAATAGACCACCGGTATTATAAATATAGAGAGAAAAGTGGCACTAAGCAAGCCACCAATAATAACAATAGCAAAAGGCTTTTGGCTTTGAGACCCAATTCCGTTAGAGGTTGCGGCAGGTAATAATCCAAGTATTGCAACAACTCCGGCCATTAAAACAGGGCTTAGTCTGGCTTGAGCCCCCTTAATAATAGATCTGCATTTTGAGATTCCTGCCTGCTGTAATTTTCGGATCCGAGAAAGAATAATCACACCATTTTGCACAGAGACCCCAGCTGCTGCAAGAAACCCAACCCCAGCCGATACGGAAAAATAGGTATGGGTTAGAAAAAGTGCCAGAATCCCACCAAAAGCAACCAGCGGAATGGGAAGCATTGCGATGAGAATATCCCGTATTTTTCCAAACAAACCAAACAAAATCAGAAAAATGATACCCAATGTAATCGGTATAATAATTGCCAGCCTAGCATTGGCATGTTGTTGATTTTCAAATTGACCGCCCCATGACAATTTATATCCCTCCGGAATTTTAACTTCCCGTTGCACTAACCTTTGGGCTTCTGCAACTGCACTTCCAAGATCTCGCCCACGTACATTTGCCTTAATGGTAATCAACCTAGCGTTATCTTCACGTAAAATTTCTGTTGCTCCTGTAGAAGGGACAATTGATGCAACCTCGGAAAGTGGGATCGTTTCCCCAGAAGGGGTATTAATGAGAATATCTTGTAACGCTCCTAAATTAGATCGATAAGAGTGTTTAAAACGTACCAAAACATTAAATCGGCGTTCTCCTTCTTGCATCTGGGTGGCCACTTTCCCGCCAATGGCAATTTCAACCAGCTGGTTAATATCGCTGACGTTAATGCCATACCGATCTGCCTGTTCTCGATTAATTTGGATACGATATTGTGGTTGCCCCAATATTTTATCATCTGCAACATCCACTAAACCGGGCACCCGATTCATGATAGCTGCAATTTTATCCCCCAAATGTTCCAGTATATCCAAATCTGGGCCATACAGTTTAACGGCAACTTCGCCTTTTGCCCCTGAGATGGCCTCATCCACATTATCCTGAATATATTGGGAAAACGTTGGGACAATACCAGGAATATCTTTCAAATTTTTATCCATCGAATCAATTAAGGCGTCTTTCTCTTCATGCCACTGTTTACGCCACTGGGCGGCCGGCTTTAAATCCACTAAAAACTCAATGTTGCTAGGTGTATTGGGATCTGTTCCATCATCGGGAGACCCTGCCTGAGACACCACATTTTTAACCTCAGGGTACTGAATCAATTTTTCACGGATGATATGGGCAATGCTAACGGATTTTTCTAATGCCACACTGGTCGGTAAAACTGTTACCCGAAGCCAAATATTGCCTTCATCCAGGTTGGGCAGAAATTCAGACCCAATATGGGGAAACAGCATAAAACTAAAGATAACAGCCATACTACTTAAACCTAATAGCAGCCAGGGACGCCGAAGATTAAAATGAAGCAAAGGAGAATACACTTTTTCGGCCCATTTTAAAAACGGGCTTTCTTTATGCACTAAGGGCTTTCCAGTTAAAAAATAAGAGCATAAAACCGGGATAATCGTCATCGAAACCAAAACGGAACCAATCAACGCAAAGTTCATCGTAAAGGCTAAGGGATGAAAAAGTTTTCCTGCAACACCATCAAAGGCAAAAATGGGCAAAAAGGCCGAAAAAATAATAAATGTGGCAAAGAAAATGGGTTTTCCGACTTCTTTAGCCGCATGCAACGTCAGGGCAATTCGGCCCGAAACCGGCAGATTTTGCCCATTGTTCGCCAATTCCCGGTGGATGTTTTCGACCATGACCACCGTACCATCCACAATAATTCCAAAGTCAACAGCACCTAAACTAAGTAAATTCGCTGGAATACGAAAGACATCCAACAAAATAAAAGCAATAAGAAGTGCTAACGGGATCACCGTTGCGGTGATCAATGCAGAACGCACTTCAAACATAAACAGCAATAAAACAGCAACCACTAGAACAATGCCTTCTGCGACATTATGACTAATGGTATCCATCGTTTTCCGCATTAAATCCATACGATCATAGAGCGGTATCAGCTTTACCCCAGTGGGTAAACTGGCTTCGATCTCCGGTAATTTTTCGTAAATCCGTTCAATCACCTGAGATGGATTTTCACCTCGGCGCATCAACACAATTCCTTGAACCACATCGTCCTGTATGTTTTTTCCAACCTGACCCAACCGAACCCCTGGGCCAATACTAATAGTGGCCACATCCTTTACCCGGATTGGCGTCCCATTTTCATTTGTACTAATGACCACATTTGCTAAGTCATTAACCCCTTTTAAAAGCCCTAAACCCCTCACAATATATGCTTGTCCATTATTTTCGATATAGCTGCCTCCTGTTGTCCCATTTGATCGGGAAATTGCATCAAAAACTTGTGCAATTGAAAGATGGTAGGCTTTCAAACTGTCGGCATCAATGTTGACTTGATAGTTTTTCGTGGGTCCCCCAAAGCTTGTTACATCAATGACGCCCGGAATTTGCCGAAATTCTTTTTCTAACTGCCAGTCTTCAATAGCCTTTAAGCTCATGGGGTTGTAATATCGAGAAGATAAAGTATAACGATAAATTTCCCCAATAGGGGTCGCATCGGGATCTAATTCAGGCTTTGCCATATCAGGCAAGTCAGCATTTCCAATACGCTGTAAAACTTGCTGCCTGGCATAATTGCTTGAAGTCTCATCTCTAAATGTAACTGTGACTACAGAAAGCCCAAATATAGATATCGATCGTAGATTGGTTTGCCCTGGAATACCGTTCAATTCTTTTTCTAATGGGATCGTCACTAGACGCTCTACTTCTTCGGCTCCCTTACCGGGTAAAATGGTGATAACCCGGACCATGGGACTGGTAAAATCAGGGTAAGCCTCAATAGAAAGATTTTGATATGCCATAATCCCAAAAGCAATCAAAATGAACAGCATTACGACCACAAGAGCGCGATGCTTCATTGCAAGATTGAGTAATGATTCGATCAAAAAACTCATCAGGGAATAATGGGACCTCCTACAGCTTTTTCCAAGTCACTCCAAGCATTTTGATAAGCAATAATGGCATCGAGATAACTCGACAAAATTTGTTGAACGGTTTGTTCTGCGAGTATAACATTGGTTAAACCTGTTTTTCCCATCTCATAGCTTTCTTGGGAAAGATGGAGAACATCTTGAGATGCCGGTAAAAGCTGACCTTGATATAAATTGATATTTTTCTGAGCCACTTGTAGTGCAGAATATGCGGTATCAATCTCTAGACGAATCTGAGCCCGCAGCGCATCAACCTGTAAGTCGTTCTGAACCATAGCTGCCTTAGCCTTGGCAATCTCAGATTGCTGATTATGAAAAATCGGCAAATTAACGGTGGCCATAAGATATTCTCCATCAAAAAAGGCCTTACTATTGGTGGTCGAAGTGGGTGACGGCGCCCGGATATAAGAATACCCTCCCCCAAGCTGGACATCTGGTATTCGTTGACTTTTCACCAATACCAACTGATCCTCAGCAACATTGGTTTGCTGGATGGCTGCCTTTAAGTCCAAGCGATCTGCGTTGGCTTTTTGATATAAGTCAATAACAGCTGGTAGGGGAAACTGTGGCTGTGGTACTAAATGGGTTGTTTTAGGTGAGCTTTTGGCTGTTGCACGAAAGATCCCTTGATCCGAAATTTCAAAATTGGGAGACAATCGATTTCCCAGCAGGCTATTAAGTTTAAGTCGTGCCTGAATAATACGTCCTTTTGCTTGATTACGTTGAGTTTCAATCTGAGAACGAGACAGCTTAGCCTGTAGAACCTCCGCCTCTGGCGCTGCTCCAGCCTGATAACGTTTACGGGCAATATCGACTAGACGCTGTAGCAGCATTGCCTGGGCATCCAAAGATCGAGCATTTTCCTCTGCAGCAGCCAGTTCTGTATAAGCTCTGCGTACCTGAGACCGGATATCCCATCGTAATGCTTCAAATTGAACCAATGTAAGTTTAAATTGAGCTTTTGCAGCCTGAACACGTTTGTGCCGTTTTCCATCG
>JANWIO010000111.1 GCA_025449835.1 Vampirovibrionales bacterium | reverse complement strand
GCTCTGATGAATGGCATCGGTGACGGCGGGGATGAGTAAATTGGGTAAAACGCTGGTGTAAAGGCTCCCAGGGCCTAAAATAATGAGCTCAGCCTCTTTGATGGCTTGAATGACTTCGGGGAGTGGTTCTGGATTCTCGGGCTCACATCGTAACCGGACAATTTTACTGTGAGCGTCCGGAATGTGAGATTCTCCCCGAATTTCTATGCCGTTTTCCAGTTGTGCGACCAAACACAGGTTGTCTAAAGATGCCGGAAGCACCCGTCCACGAATGTTTAATACTTTGGAGGATTCTTTCACTGCCTGAACCATGTTGCCGGTAATGGAACAGAGAACCGAGAGAAACAGGTTTCCAAAAGAGTGTCCCTCTAGGCCATGCCCTGATTTAAACCGATATTGAAAGAGTTCTGTGATCAATTGTTCTTCATCGGCCAGGGCTGCAATGCAATTGCGGATATCCCCTGGGGGAATAATACCAAATTCCTGGCGAAGACGTCCGGAACTACCGCCATCATCGGCCACGGTTACAATGGCGGTGATGTTATTGGTGTAATGTTTTAGTCCTAAAAGCAGTGAAGATAGGCCATTTCCGCCGCCAATGGCCACCAGGTTTGGCCCATGATCCAGTTTGTTTCGGCGATAAAGGGCTTCCAGAATATCTGGATCCGTTTGGGTTCCCAGGGCGCTAAACACGGTGAGGGTTGTTTTCCGAAATCCCAAGACGAGAAGACCAATACCAACGGCAATGAAGAAAGGACCGCTGATCCATGAGGGAATGATGGGAGCAATGTCTTTTACCAAGTCGATAGCCAGGGTAATGGGTTGTAAATTCAGTAATAGTGCTGCACCAATGACAACGCAAACCAGGCCGGTGATAAGAATGCCCAGCCAACGCTTAATATACAAGCCTGGCAAGAGCCAAGTTGCTTGTTTTGACCACTGTTTGAGATGTTCATCAGACTTCATCAGGCTGCGCTTACCTTAACCTTTCCTTCACAGTTGAAGCCTGTTGCGGCCAATGGTTTTGTTCCCGATGAATGGTCCGAATATTGAAGTTGGGGAAGGTTGTTTTTAGGAAATTGGATAGTGCCATGGTGAGTGCAACCGACCGATGTTGGCCGCCCGTGCAACCAACTCCAATATTAATGCGGGTCTTGCCTTGGCGTTGGTAGAGGGGTAAAGTCTGTGCCAGTAGATTCTGCCAATGTTTCATAAATTCATGGGTCTCTGGAAACTGAAAAATGTAGTCGATGACCGGTTGATCCAAACCTGTTTGAGGTCGAAGAGATTCCTCATAAAAGGGATTGGGTAAAAAACGCATGTCAAAAATCATTTCGGCATCCGTTGGAACCCCATTTTTAAACCCAAAAGAGGTCAGGGTCACGCTCATGGGTTCAACACCCAGATCGAGATTGAGAATTTTGGCAATTTTCAATTCCAGCTCTCGGTTATTGGTGGTGCTGGTATCAATATGATAATCACTAAAGGATTTTAAAGCCTTATACAGTGATTGTTCCCGTTCGATTACATCCCGAATCCCTGTTTTATCGTAAGGATGTTGTTTCTCAGCAGCGGCATAACGCTGAATCAAAACTTCGGTGGGGCAACTTAAATACAATCGTTTTAAATTGGGGTGGTTTTGAGACAGGGCGGTAAAAAGGGTGGCTGCCTCACCGGGAGAAACTTCATAGGGATCCAACGCCGGTGAAATGGCTAAAGGCTGGTTCTCTGATTCGGAAACAGAGAGAATACGCTCCAATGAATCGGGGGACACACCGGCGACGGTCATAAAATAGAGTTGGCGAAAAGCTTTTAGTGCAGTATGAAGCCCGGTACCCGAAGGACCATAAACAAGAAAAGATGGAAACGGTCCTTGTTCTACAGCCATCCTGAACTCCCAGCCGCAGACAGAGAAAGCGAAATGGGTTGGCCCAGCATGGCATTGATGCGTTCTGCAATCATCATATTTCCCTGGAGCTTGGTGCTGAGGTGCATGGTTTTGCAATTTACTTTAATCACTTTGCCATCTTCCGTGGTAATAGAAGAATCTGTGACCAATTGTTTTACTTGTTCGATAACGCCTTGGGGGTGAAGGGTCTCGTTCATACGATCCAAGAGGAGAACTCCGTCGGAATTCACACGGTGCCCCAGGTAAATCTCTTCAGCAAGTTGCAATTCAACCTGAGCTTGGACTTTTTCAGTCAAAGGGCTAATAGGAACAATCATAATTATCCAGGGATCAAAACGATGCACCGCTCGTGCCACAGTAACAGCCGTTTCTTCATTGGTAATAAATTGACTATATAACGCACCATGGGGGCGTACATGCTCAAAATCAACGTTATTTGCTTTACACAAAGCCTGAAATGCGCCAAGTTGGAGCAGAACCCATGCAAAAAGCTCTTCCTGGCTCATATCTACCACTTGATAGCCATAATGCTTGGGGTCTGGGTAGGCAATGTGGGCGCCAATAGCGCAGTTGTTTTCTTTTGCGGTCTGGATATCTTTTAAAACTTGTGCTGGATCACTATCATGCACACAGCAAGGAATATTGACCGAACTCACATAATGTAATAAAGATCGTTCTTTCCCTTCAAAAAAAGATCGGTCTGCGGTTTGCCCAAAATCGGTATTGAGATCCAGATAACGATTTATTTTTTGTGAAATGACAACCTTGCGGACGGTTTCAGATATTCTTGCCATAAGAGCCCCTAAGTATACGATTGTACTGAGATTGTAATGGAGTTCCCCGCTAACGGCAAGTAGCCCTATTAACGCTAACAGCCTGTTCGATTTTCAGGTGGTCTTAGAAGGGCCTGGTCATTTTGTGCTTATTGGGTTTAGAGGCTTCAAAATTGAAAAGGTCAGCGCTCGCACAGTGCAAACACATAACATGTTTGGCTGATGGATTAACTGACCTTTTCTCCGAAATTTTTAAAGGTTAATGTGATTGGGACGTGGTTTAATTATCCACTCCATTTCCGAGTTAACTTCCCTGAGGAATGTAAACGTGAGGAGGGAATGCATCCCCTCCACCATTTGATGGTTTCTGCGGAGGTAGTGGTTCCGGTATAGGAGCTTGCTTAATTGGTGGATCAGGAACGTAAACTAACGGATCCTTCACATCCCCTCCACCACCGGATGGTTTCTGCGGAGGTAGTGGATCTGGTAGAGGGGTCTGCTTAATTGGTGGATAAGGAACGTAAACTATCGGATCCGTCACAAACCCTCCAGCATTTGATGGAGTAGAATTAGAATCATGCTGGATTGTTGGGGGCGGCACAGGAAGGATAACAGGTGGATCAATGACAACATGATCATCGCTATCACGGAGTCCTGCTAATTGTTGCTTTAGGCTCACGACTTCTGGGTTTGCCTTTTCAGCCGATGAAAGTGCTTTGCCATCCTGTTTTACTGCTTTCTGATCGCTCGCTAAAGTAGGATCGCCCTTTACGTCAGCTTGGAATTTTTTATCGGCTGCTTTAGCGGCATTGAACAAGCTCTGCTGATCTGAGGTTAAGGCAACCTTTTGATGATCTTCCTGTGCCTCTTTTTGTTCAGGTGTAAGAGCCTTTTCATATGCTATCCATGCATCTTTCTGAGCTGCATGGTCAGTAGAAGCAGTCGAGTTGGCAGCCAAAGCGTTATTAAAAGTTGCCGTATCCGTTTTAAGTTGATTTTTGGCAGCAACAATTGTGGGGTCTGATTTTTCTACGTCACGCAATTTTTGCTCTAATTCTTGCTGTGGGCTTTTTACTTTTAGGTTTGGGCTGGGTGTACCTGGGTTAATAGAATTACTCATGTATTATGATTACCTCTCTTTTTTGTTTCCTCTCGTATTTCTTCGTAATCCCTCTCTTTTATTCCTTCGCTCGTATTTTTTATGTATTGTCTATATAAAAGATAGGTTGGATTAATAAAAAAATCATAATGACTAAAATTGACAAAATAAATCTAAATATTTACTTTTCTACATAAAACAATTCAAAGGATAATGCATTTTTGACACCGTAAAATAAGCCGTGTTTTGGATATAATCGCCCTGAAAAGCCTACTTTGATACAAAATAAGATAAAAAGACCAACCTCTTAAAAGAGATTGGTCTTTTGTTTGTAACCTGTATTTTAACTAACTGGGAACTTTTTCCTCTGTGGCGGCAACATGTTTCCGGTAGCTTTTGATGGTTTCCGGATTGATAGACACCCAGGCAAAGGATTTTTCCTCTTGTACTTCCGGCACTTTGGTTACAAATGTTCCGCCGTAACGACCCCGTTCAAACCGAACGATACCTTCGTTGCTGAGGTTTTGTAGTGCCTTACGAATGGTGTTGCTGCTCACATCCAAAGCTTCTGCCAGTTGGCTCATGGAAGGGAGTTTCTCTCCCACTTTGAACTTTTTGGCCACTAAGGACTTGAGGTGTTTTTCAACTTTTTCGTAGTTGTAAAACATGGCCTCCTGAGCAGGCATAAAAATCGATGCTGCTTCTTCCGTAGAAAATAGTCTGTCAGAATCGGGCATCCGCATAATGTAGGTGCCGTAGCGCCCACGTTTGGATTGAACAATGCCTTGTTCAATAATGCGGCACATTGCATCATGAACGGTTTTAATGCTTACTTTTAATGTATCAGCCAGTTCCAGATGAGAAGGAAGTTTGTGTCCCACTTCAAAGCTATCTGAAATCAGCTTTTTGAGATCCCGTTCAACTTGGTCAATCAATGTGTCTGATTCAATGGCGCAGACCGCTTCGTTTTCACTGAGAGTTGGAACAGCGTGCAAGAACCAGTTTGCTTTGTTGCCTCGTGCACCACGGTTTTCCACAATGTCTTGGCTGGCCAAGAATTCCAGTGCCAAGCGTGTGGTATTGGGCGCACTGCCAATAATTCGGGCAATTTCACGAGCAGAAGGCAAGGCTTCTGTGGGCTGAATATTGCGATCTAAAATCAGTTTCTTGACGGCAACAACGGCCTGATCACGTTTTGAAGTCAGTTTGCGAAGCCGGGAATTTTCCCGTTCCGGATTACGAATAATGGTGCCAATGCGTTGCTTGGATTCCACAAAGCCTTCATCTTCAATAAACCGGATGGCATTTTGGACGGTTCCGACGCTTACACCTAAGTATTTAGCAATATCTGCTTTGCGAGGCAAAAGATGATTATCATTTAAGGTAGTATTAGCAACACCTTTGCTAATCCATTCTTTGAGCCATTCTGCAATTAAACCGTCTTTGGTTGCACCAGGTAAATCAAAGTCGGGCTTATGCTTTGGGAGCATGCTGATTTCAATGCGCTCAAGAGATGTTTTGCTCACATTCTCAAGAACCTCGTAACCATTCACGGTGTCCCGGGATTGAGGTTTTTTCAGAAGACCGCCACCTTTACGGATGGTTGCTTGCTGATTGGTGTTTGATGTCACTGTTTCGCTATGTTTTGCCATCAGCCTAAAGTCCCTCCAAGATCTGTTTCAATGTTAGTCCAAAGGATATTATAAAGTTCAACCCTGCTGTACATATATTAAAACAACAAAAAAGTAAAATATGCTAATAAATATTCAAATGTTGTGATTTTCTTAACATTCATTCTTTTATAAAACAAGCGATGGGATTCTTTGTATGAGAAGAATCGGATTTGAGGATAAAAAATGGATTTGTTTTAATGATCAAAAAGATTTCATTATTATATCGAACTTGAAGATAGGACTCCCAAAGGCTCCTATATGCGTGCTTCTTGGATGGGGTTTGAAGGCGTTATGAAAAGTATAACGAGTGTTTTCCTTGAAAAAACTTATTTTGAAAGGCTTTTGTAGAGACTTTTTTCTTGTAAAGCAAGCGCATGATGTGATTTTGGGACTTTTCTTGTTGCGCATGAATTGGGCTTGTTTTGTAACAAAATCTAGTTTTTGTGTAATTTTTAATGTAATTTTATTTATTTCTTGAAGTTTTTTGGAGATAATCAATACCGTTTTACGCAACATGGTGATGTTTCTTGAATACCCTCTGTCCCGTTTCTCGGATAAATACCTCTTCACAGAGAATATTGCATCAGCCAAAGCTGAGGCTTGATCCGCAGTCTAGGCGATATTCTTCCCAAGAGCGAGTTCGTTTTGCCTCAGTCACTTTCCGAGGGCAAGTTCAATACCCTGGGTTTGATGCAAAGGCCATTGAAATTATTGGAAGCGAGCTCGAAAAGTGTACCTATGGTAAAGATTTGGAAGCCATGTTGAAGCCAGAAAATCAATTTAGGGTTGAACGACTGTTAAATGGGCCGAGTGTAATCTTTGGTAATTATTTTCACCTTAGGGGAGAGTCTTACAAGGGGGTTTGTGGCGAATTAGCATTTAATATTGGAAAGAAACTGGTGAATCATCCGGAGTTATCTTCAAAATATGAATTCGAGTTTGCTTTTGGCCGTTATCATCAATACTTTTTTTCAGGGCCACGAGCGCATGCGTTTTTATTGGCGTGGCCAAAGTCCGATGCAGCCTTAATTCGCCGTCATCTTGAAAATGCGACTCTTCGCCGTCAATCCCCCTTGTTTGAGAGTTGCACTTATTTTGATCCGTGTCCCAGTGATTTTCCTGAAAAATGCTTGATTATTGATCCTTCTTTTAAGGTGATGGGAATGCAAGGGGTGAATGAAGCGCCTTCGGAATATGTTTTAACTGGTTTTCATTCTGTCGAAGAATATCATCCCTCTGATGTGCAAAAACAAATCCTGACTCATAAGTCGGTTATCATTGGGCGTACATCAAATGGGGGGTACTCTACTATGGTGCTGGGGTATTTGAAAGATCTCATCCCTGAAGCAGTGACGGAGTTGCAAGATAACCGAATGCTCTTTCTTCAGATCAAACCGCTAGATAAGGCCTATAACACCTATACTGCCCATCTGTTTACCCAGAAGCCTTTTGAAGACATCAAGCAGGCTGATGATCTCAAATTATATTTAACCGAAAAGCGTGCTTTAAAACGTTACATCGATAAGATTTTAGGGGATTTGTCTCGTTAGTCCCATTGTTTTTGGACTGATGGCTCGTGTTTCTATTTCTTTATATAAAGAAGGAAAGTTTTTAGTGTAACAAAATATTAAGCTGCGAGGGGGCTGGCTATCACAAAACATTTACTTGATTGTTTTTATACTATTAAGAAAATATTAATGTTCTTAACGTAGGAAATTGAGAGTATGGTCGCTGTATTTAATTCTAGTTCGCAAAATAAGACCCTATCGGGAACCGATTCCCAATCGGTTACTTATACGGCCAATGCTCGTGAAAGTCTCAACCTTCAAATTTTAGATAAAACCGCTAACAAAACAGTTACGCTGGATACGTCCAATAGTTCGCAAGGTGCTCAGGTGAATGTTGGTTCGTCTGTCCGAAATATCAATATTTTAGACAACGGTAACAATGATACGTTTACAGTGAATGACGGTTTTCAGAATTTGTCTGTACATGCGTTGACTCCGAATTCCCATTTGAATTATCAACTAAATGGCACAGGAGATGGTATTTTCGATGGTGGCGGCCAGGGTAGTGCTACTTTGTCGTTTCTTTCCAAACAAGACTTGCAAGATAACCATTTTATTGTCAATTCAGCGAAGGACGGTAATCCCAATGACTTCTTTTTGCTGGATACCGAAACCGGACAGTCCATGGAATTTGACAACATGAGTCAAGTACTGGATAAAGATGGCAATAATGTTTTGAGTGAGGCGCCTAGCGCAACATCATCACCGGTGCCTTCCCCTTCGCCTACACCATCTCCGGTTTCTGGAACGGTTCAGGGTGATTTTAATTATGATGTTAATGATGTATTCCACGTAATGGAGAACGCTGCTGGGAATTATAATCCAGAATTTTATAAAGATACGCTTACCAAACAGCAGTTACAGTCTTATATAAATCAGCCTATATTAGCGGGAACGAATGGTGCAAATATTGCTCAATCCCTCTTGGATAATTTTGATATCTTGTCCAATGGGCAAGATAGCCTTTCAATACATAATGTTACTTGGAATATCAGTGCTTTGGATGGTAATGCGAAGAACTTTTCCTCGCAAGATGTGCAACTGTGGGCCCAGAAAAATGGTGATTCAGGAGCGGCTCCAACACCAAGTCCCTCACCAACACCAACACCTACCCCAACGCCAGGGCCAAGTCCGTCGCCGATTTCAAGCCCAACACCTACCCCAACGCCAGGGCCAAGTCCGTCGCCGATTTCAAGCCCAACACCTACTCCAACGCCAGGGCCAAGCCCGTCGCCGATTTCAAGCCCAACACCTACCCCAACGCCAGGGGTGAGCCCATCGCCGATTTCAAGCCCGACACCTACTCCAACCCCAGGGCCAAGCCCCTCGCCGATTTCAAGCCCAACACCTACTCCAACGTCTGATTCCGGGAGTAGTAACTCAAATCTGAATCAGCTTTTGCAAGACATTTTGCTCTTAGTGGTCTTAAACCTCTTGGGCTTATTTAAGCCAAGCTCAGGTAATAACACCACTTCATCCTTAAATGGCTTTGGCAGCGGTTGTAACAGCACAGGTCTCGGTTTGAATAACTTCGGATCAGGTTTCAACAGCTTCGGAAGTAGCTTTAATAACCTTGATTCAGGTTTGAGTCCGTTTGGAACCAATTTGAATACGTTTGGAAGCGGTTTACCCTTCTAATGTCTTTGAGGCAATCGTTTTAAGACTTCCTGAGCTGTGTGTTCGGCAATTTGCTGAAGCACTGTTCCGCCCACCTCTTCTATGGGATTGAAAGGAGCCGATTGCATTGAAGCTTGAGGCTGTTGTGAATGTCGAATCAGCATTTCCAGCATGGGGCCAAAGGTATCCGGAATTTTCAACGCTCGATAGAACCCGGCGAGATAAACCTGAATCAAGGGGTCTGTCGTCTGGTTAAACCGAGCCGCAGCAGCATAGAGTGTTTTAACGCCGGGGGCTTTTTCTTCAGCGAGTCGTTGGGCCAAGAATAAGCCTTCCGAAATTTGGTAAGGGTGCATGCTTTGATTGAGCAGTTGAGCAAGCGGCTGAAGAACTTTTTCCCGATGCTTTACCAGTGACTCAATTAAGGCGGTATTTTTCAGCAGATTGCCCGTTCTCGGATCAAGACGGGTTCCTGTGCCCAACTTCCACACATAAAATGCAATGGGCATGGGGGTGGGGGCAAAGGGACGAAAAATAGGGGGTGAAGATGAGATTTGCATGTTTTCATGGGTAACGTAATCGAGCCTTGAGGTAAAGCTTTTTGTTACATTTTGGTGCCAAAGATTGACCTTGGGGTGGGCAATGGATATACTACCCTCAATGGTTAGTAACAAAAGCAAAGATGCGTCAGAGCCTGCAACATGGATAGTATCATTGAACAATTTAAGCAGATTGGCCTCAATACTTACGAAGCGAAAGTATACCTTGCCCTTTTAAAACAACATCCTGCCACGGGGTATGAAATCAGCAAAAGTGCCAATATCCCTCAAGCCAGGGCGTATGATACTTTAAAAGCGTTAGAGTCTCAAAAAATGGTTGTTTCCACTGAAGGAAAGCCGGTTACGTATATTCCAGTCTCTCCTGAAGAGATTTTAGGTCGCTTTGAGAAGAAATACCAGAATTCCATTGATTTTTTGCGTTCAGCGTTGCCCAGTTACGCAGTGGAGAGTGTTGAGCCGGTTTATAATCTTCGGGGCGAAGAGGCGATTTACAACCATGCCTGCCAAATGATTGCCGAAGCCAAAGATACCATTTTTATGGAGCTTTGGAGTCTGGATCAACAATTGTTGGAGCAGCCTCTACGAGAGGCTGTTAATCGTGGGGTAAGCGTGTATGTGGTTGGGTATGACAATGTAACCTATGATTTTTGCCACTTATACCAACATTCTTTGGCTGATACCATTGAAACTTCTTTAGGTGGGAGATGGCTTTTCATAGCAGTAGACGCTCATGAGGCTATGGTGGGGAGTTCTCCTACGGGAACAAGCCAACCTCACGCTTTGTGGACCAAAAACCCCGCTATTGTTTTGGTAATTAAAGAATTGGTGGTTCATGATATCTTTTTGCTGGATGTCGAACAAACTTTACGCGAACCTATGGAAAAAGCATATGGTAGCCATTTACTGAAACTTCGGAATAAAATACTGGGAAATGAAATTTTAATTGGCGCCCATTAACCATCGAAGGAGCTTATGATAATGAGTACTCAGCCCCCATCCTCTACCACCTCAAGCACAGGACCCCAAGATCAGAAAAATCGGACTCCTTCGAAAGAAGGGAAAGGCAAGCATGTTCAGGAAAAAATTATGTTTGGCCTCTGCTTGGTCTTTTTTGTAGGGGTTATTACACTTGTTTATGTCCCGAAGCAGTTTGAAGGCCCCGCCATGGGCCTAATTACCTTTGCCACCATTTATGCTATGTTCTGGATGCCTTAACGTAAGCTGGTTTATAACGCCTCGATCAGAACCATACTAATATCGTCCTCCAAAGGAGCGCCTTCAGTATAGTCTGAAAGGTCTCCGATCAAATCGTCTGTTAAGTATGGAGACTGGCTATGGATGGATTGCAATAAGATTTTCTCAATACGTTCTTCGCCATACATCTCATTGTTCGGGTTTTTTAATTCCGAAACGCCATCGGTAAAGAGAAAAACCTTATCGCCAGACTCAAGTTGGATGCCGTCTTCTGGGTAATCAATGTCTTTCACCCAAACCAATGGGGTGCCATTTTTTTGTAGCCGATAGATTTTATTTTCGCTTGCTTTATAGAAGAAAGGATAAGGGTGGCCGGCACCAGCGCATTGTAAGGCAAGTGTGTCCATATCAATCCGCAAATAGAGGCTTGTGACATAGTCACCGGTTTTGATAATGTCAAATAATTCATTATTTAGATGGTAGAGAACATCAGAAGGATTCTTGAGTTGATGCGTAATCCGGTAAAGGGATGTTTTAAAAATGGCGGTAATAAATCCTGCTGGGACACCATGTCCCGAAACATCTGTAATCGAAACCCCAATGGCGTTATCTTGGAATTTTAAAACGTCGTATAAGTCGCCTCCCAGGGCATCACAAGGGAGATAAATTCCAGAAATTCTTAATTTTGAATCGATGTAATGCATTTTAGTAAACATCGGTCCTGCTTCCACAGCGTCATCCGGGAGGGGGCAAACCTGTGGCAGCAAACTTTGCTGAAGTTGACGGGCAATATGGAGTTCTTTTTCAATTTGAATATTGCGCTGATAGAGCTCTTCATTGACTGTATTGAGCTGATTCGCCAAAATAGTTGCTTTTTCCATAGAGGCTGTATGGCGAATCGCTGTATTGACTTTTCCAATGATTTCACTAAGTTCATATGGCGCTTGCAGATAGTCGTTTGCACCAGCATTAAGCACATCAAGCAGGTAGTCAACCTGCGGGCGCTCACTCCCCCCGCTTTGAGCTTCTCCCAGCAAAATAATAGGAATGGCCTCCGTTTCGCTTTCATGTCGCAACACTTTGCACAACTGGCGACGTTCCCAGGCATTATTGGGTAAAACTTCCATTAGAACCACATCGGGTTCCGTGATTTTGACGTCTTCTAACCAACGGGTTTCACCGTTTTGCGGGTGGTCAACACAAAAGCCTTCGGCTTCAAGTTTAACACTCAGTTGGTTGAGGGCGGCTGTTTTGAGGTCACGTAAGAAAAGGATTTTTTTCATAAGGGTAATGGAGAATCCATGGTCACAAAATCTAATCCTACTATAGCGTTATCCCATTTTAGGTGAATCATGTCATTAAGTGATTTTCTCAGACGTCCCATTTTTAAGGGTGTTATGAGAATAGCATCGAACTTATTATAGGGGCCTGTTTTAAACTCTTGGCAAGCTATCTTAAACTAACAGCGGTTCTTTTCCTGCCGTTTCCATTCGCTCTTGTAAAAGTGCTTCGTTTTCATCAATAAACCGATCAATTTCGGTTTTTAAAGCCTCTAAGGCTTCGGTTTGGGGAACTTTCTTCAGTACTTCATCGCCACGGAAGATATAGTATTCATTTCGGGCGCCAGCAATCCCAAGATCTGCATGAGAGGCTTCACCGGGGCCATTTACAAAACACCCCATCACGGCGACTCGAATAGGAAGCTTAATTTGAGCCAGCATGACTTCTACTTGATTGGCCAAGCCATGGAGATCCACTTCAGCACGGCCGCAACTGGGGCAACTGACCAAGTCGGCACTTTCTGCTCGAAGTCCTAAGGCTTTTAAGATTTCGTGTCCGGCTGTTACTTCTTCAACAGAGTCGGCGGTGAGTGAAACGCGGATGGTGTCGCCAATTCCCTCAGAAAGCAATATTCCCATGCCCACAGCAGACTTAATAATGCCGCGTTTTAAGGTGCCCGCTTCTGTAACACCTAGGTGAAGGGGATAAGGTACTGCTGCTGCAACTCGCCGATACGCTTCTACCATAATCAGTGGGTCGCTGGCTTTGACGGAAATTTTCATGTTGCAGAAGTCTTCTTCTTCCAGCAAGCGTACGTTGAGCAGGGCGCTTTCTACCAGTGCGGAGCAAATATCGGTGGGGAATTTCTCTTTCACGATTTTTTCCAATGAGCCTGCATTCACGCCAATTCGAATGGGGAGCTCCCGTTCTTTGGCTTTTTCTACCACTTTTCGGATAAATTCTTTCCGAGGGAGGTTTCCGGGGTTAATCCGTAGGGCATGAACGCCGTTATCCGCAGCTTGAAGTGCTAAACGATAATCAAAATGAATATCGGCTACAACGGGGATGGGGGAGCGGGGCACAATGGCTTTTAAGGCTTCTGCTGCTTCTTTATCCGGCACAGCTAGGCGAACCACTTCACAACCCGCATCAGCCAGGCGCTTGATTTGATAAACCGTTTCTTCAATGTCACGGGTATCTGACGTGGTCATGGATTGCACCACAATGGGGGCACCGCCACCAATCAAGACATCTTTAATTCTAATTTGGGTGGATGCTCTACGTCGAATGGGAAAGGTCATGATTTTATTCCCGTAATGGCTGCTACTGGTGACTTTTCCAACCCGGATTCCTGATAAAGGGTCTTCTTTGAAACCCCAAGAAACAAAAAGTCCCAGGGGAGGATCTCATCCGGTTGTCGTCTACGTAGAGCATACCAATCCAATGACGGAAGATCAACACCAGCGGTGGATTGTTTGAATTGTTTTAAGGTTCGATTGAGGGCGCCCAAATTTCCGCCTTGTCGATAAAATTCAACGATAAAGGCTGAAAGACGTCTATCGCCTCTTGAAAAGAGCGCCTGAACATAATCCCATTTTGAGCTTGAGGGGCGAAAGTCACAGGTTTTCACCAGTGATTTTCG
Organism: Vampirovibrionales bacterium; assembly: GCA_025449835.1. Classification (GTDB taxonomy): domain Bacteria; phylum Cyanobacteriota; class Vampirovibrionia; order Vampirovibrionales; family JAGQHJ01; genus JANWIO01. Next base: position 10,949 of record JANWIO010000111.1, on the reverse strand, counting down.
GAGAAATTCTTGTTTGGCCTGAAGGGTTTTGGTCTCTTCCCGCGCCATCCATTGAAATGGTGTTGCTGCCTTGGGAACAAACGTACTGCATCCCAGGTGTAGTTTTAAAGTTGGGTTTTCCTTTTTCAATTGTTTCATCAGCTTCACCGTCTCTTCCATATCCTCCCAGGATTCATCAGGAAGGCCTGCCATGCCATAAATTTTGAGTCCTGGAATACCCGCTTGTGCTGAAACGGATGCCGCATTGAGAATGGCTTCTGTTTTAAGGTGCTTATTAATGCGTCTCCTTAGTTTCTCAGACCCTGTTTCAACGGCAATGGTGATGTTTTGTTGTTTACCATGTTTAAATGTTCTGGCAATATTGGGGGTTAAGGTGTCAGCTCGGAGAGACGCGGCAGAGACCTGTATATTCTCAATGGTTTGGAGATAATCGCATAAGGTGTCAAATTCTGGATGATCTGCAATCAGCGCACCGAGTAAGCCAATTTTAGAGGTGTATTGAAGGCCTGTTTCAATACACTCCATAATTTTAGAGAGGGAAGGACCGCGAGCCGGGAGCATCGAATAGCTGGCAAGGCAAAACCGACATCGATGGGCACATCCGCGCATCACTTCAACCAAAAATATGTTTGAAAAAATGGTGTCTTCCGTCAGGATGGGTGAAGACGCAATCACCGTATCCATGTTGGCAATAAAGCGTTTTTCAATGGGAAAGGGAAGGCCCTCCTCTAAGGGACCCATTCGGGCGATTTCGCCGCCGGGTAAATAGTCCACTTCATACAAAGAGGGGACATACAGTCCTCGTACTTCCAATGCCAAGGCTTTGAGCAGTTCTCTTCGATTGGTAAGGTTGCGATATTTTTGAAAGGCGTTGACGAGATCGTTCATCAATTCTTCGCCTTCGCCGATGAGAAAGAAATCAAAGAAATCGGCATAAGGCTCTGGGTTGGTTATCACCACAGGGCCACCGGCAAAAATTAAGGGATGTTCTGATTGCCGCTCTGAGGCATAAAGTGGGATTTGGTAATGCTCCAGCATCCTCAGGGTTTCCAGGATGTCCAGTTCAAATGAAAATGAAAACCCAATCAGTTCAAGTCCTTGGATGGACTGAGATTGCAGGTTGTCGGTATTCAGCCGGGTGATATCAACTTGAGGGTGCTGATCAAGCTGTTTGAAGAGCGTAAGATATCCTAATGAAGACATAGAGACCGCATAGGTGTAAGGATAAGCCAACCCCATACGAATAGCCCCCGGTTCAGGTGGTGTGGGCCGGTAAAGGTAGGTTTCTGTCTGGGGGATAATTTTAGTCATCAATTTGATTCAGGCATTGCGTTTTTAATTTATCTTCCGGTAAACTTTTCATGACTTAAAAACAAAACGCCTCGATTAATTGCCAAGGCATTTTACCACAGGAAGGTTTAAATCCCCAATGAATGCAATTCTGTCACCCTCTACAACAAAGCGTATTACACAGGATGAAGCACTAGATTTATTGCTCCATGCAGACATCCTTGAATTGGGGCATCGGGCAGAGTCGGTTAAAACCCGATTTCATCAACCCACTGACCCTGTGACGTTTGTGATTGATCGCAACGTTAACTACACCAATATCTGCAATGTGGACTGCATGTTTTGTGCTTTTTATCGTCATGCAGAAGACGAAGATGCGTATACCCTGAGTTATGAGCAGATTAAGCCCAAAATCTAGTAGCTGGTTGTCCAAAATGGGACCCAGCTGTTGTTACAAGGGGGCGTTAATCCTGATTTACCTTTTGAATACTACACAGACTTGATTCGAGATATTCGAAAAGACTTCCCCGACCTAACGATCCATGCATTTTCGCCCACCGAAATTGATTTTATGGTGCAATTGACGGGGTGGCCCTTAAAAACCGTTTTACAAAGGCTGGTGGATGCGGGAATGTCTTCCATTCCTGGTGGTGGCGCAGAGGTTTTGGATGACTGGGTGCGCAAAAAAGTAAGCCCTAAAAAAGTAGACTCCTTGGGATGGCTTCAGGTTATGGAAGTTGCTCATGAGATGGGGTTGAGAACCACCGCCACCATGATGTTTGGGATGGTGGATCGGGCTGAGCATATTGTGAATCACTTGTTTAAGGTGCGAGAGCTTCAAGATCGCACTGGGGGCTTTACCGCCTTTATTCCATGGACGTTTCAACCTCTAAATACCAAGCTGGAAAAGCTTCCCAACAATGCAACGGGTGTAGATTATTTAAAAGTGCTGGCGGTGAGCCGGATTGTTTTAGACAATATTGAAAATATCCAGGCGTCATGGATTACCCAAGGCTTAAAGCTGTGTCAAACGGGGCTTTACTTTGGTGCCAATGATGTGGGTGGTTTGTTGTTGGAAGAAAACGTGGTGACTGCTGCGGGAATTAAAGCAGAAACCCAGCAACTAGACACCATGTTGAAACTCATTCATGCCACTGGCCGAGATGCGGCCCAACGGGATACGGCTTACAATATCTTAAGAACGTACCCCAGGCAGTCCTAAGGGTATTCTTATAAATTCCATCAATTCGAGCTGTCTGAAGGCGTTTTGCTTGGGTTGATTGGAGAGATTTCAACAAGAGAATCATATCTCTTTGCCTTGTATAAATCCCCAGGGATTTATGCTAATCTGTGATTGCGCAACGTGAATAAAAGAGTTAACCGTGCCGATTACCGATATTTCTCCCCAAGAGCTTGAGCAAATGTTGCAAGATCAGCCCGATCTGCAACTCATTGATGTGCGCACGCCCCAAGAGTTTTACTATTTAGGGCATATTGCTCAGGCGAGGCTGATTCCTATTTATGAGCTTCCGTATGCTTTTCGGGTTTTGGATACCACGACGGATGTGGTAATTACCTGCCAGCATGGGATCCGAAGTGTAGATGCCTGCCATTTTTTGCAATCCCAGGGGTTTGATAGAATCTATAACTTACAAGAAGGTATGGCGAGCTGGGAAGGCCCGGTTGAAAAAGATTTATCAGCGGTTGAGCAATTGCTTCATCCCCAAGAAGAAGGAGACTAGAAATAATGTTTGGACGTCAAGATTCAGGTGATACTGAAATGGAACGGCTCGTGCTGGACGCATTGCGCAAGGTCAACGACCCGGAATTGCATAGAAGTATCGTTGAGATTGGGATGATCAAAAATCTCATTGTTAAAGAGGGTGACGTGAGCTTTGATATTGTTCTGACCACCACGGCATGTCCCTTGAAAGCTCAAATTCAGAAGGAAGCTGCGGATGCTGCCTATTCTGTAGAGGGCGTTCAAAACGTGAAGGTGAATATTTCCGGTGAAACCTTGGCTCCCAAGGTTTCCAAAAAACAGCCGATTCCAGGGATTAAAAACATTATTGCCGTGTCCAGTGGTAAAGGGGGCGTGGGAAAAACAACGGTGTCTGTGAACTTGGCGTGCGCGCTTCAACGACGCGGCGCCACCGTTGGAATTTTAGATGCAGACATTTATGGTCCCAATGTGCCATTAATGATGGGATTGAAAAATGCCATTATTAACGAAAAAACACCGGATGGGAAAATGAAGCCGCCTGAAAATCATAATATTAAGGTGATGAGTATGGCCTTTTTAGTAAAAGACGAACAACCCGTGGTTTGGCGTGGCCCCCTGTTGGATCGGGTGATTCGTCAGTTTTTTACCGATACCGGCTGGGGAGAATTGGACTACTTAATTGTGGATTTACCTCCAGGAACCGGCGATGCCCAGCTCACCATTATTGAAGCTGTGCCGCTGGTCGGTGCGGTAATTGTGACCACCCCTCAAGAGGTTGCCATTTTAGACAGCAAAAAAGGGCTCTCCATGTTTAAGAATGCCGGGATCCCGGTGTTGGGTGTCATTGAAAACATGAGTTATTACATTTGTCCCCATTGTGATGATAAAACCTATCTCTTTGGTCAAGGTGGCGGCAAAACTTTGGCCGATCTGCTGGATGTACCATTTTTAGGAGAAGTTCCCATGAATCCGGCAGTGCGTCAGCATGCCGATGTGGGTGAACCCATTGTTGTGGCCGAACCAGAAAGCCTTCAATCAGAAGCCTTCTATCAAATTGCCCATCAACTCACCCCCACGAGTTGTGAACGGGGTGTGAATGAGCTTCTGGCAACCGCAACCGTCTCATAAAAGAGTCCCCACGGGGTTTACAATCGATGGAAGATACGCCACAATAAGGGTGAGCACCGTCTGAATTTTGAGGACAATGCGTTATGCATGTGAATATTGTTGAGGGCTGTATTGCCTGCGGGGTCTGTGAATCCATTAGCCCAGAGGTATTTACGGTGTTAGATACCTCGATTGCGGATAATAGCTTTGTGCCCGGACACGAAGATGAATGTAGGGAAGCTGCAGAAGCCTGTCCTGTTAGTGTTATTAAGATAGAAGAATAGCGATGACCCAAAATCGATTAGCAAAGGCCTCAAGTTCATACTTGAGAAGTGGCAGTCATCAACCTATTGATTGGTATGAATTTGGAGAAGAAGCATTTCAAAAGGCAAAAGAGAGTGATCGGCTCATATTACTGGATATTGGGGCGGTCTGGTGCCATTGGTGCCATGTGATTGATCGGGAGTCTTATGAAAATGATGAAATTGCGCAACTGATTAACCAATATTATGTGCCCGTGAAGGTCGATCGCGACCAACGTCCAGACATTGATGCTCGATATCAACAGATTGTGGCCTCCATGACCGGTCAAGGGGGATGGCCGCTGACGGCTTTTTTAACCAGTGATGGGCGAGTGCTTTTTGGCGGAACCTATTTTCCACCAGCTACCATGAAGAAGCTGCTTTTGCAGTTAAAAGATGTTTATCAAGAACAAAAAGAAACGATTATGAAAGATTCTCTGGCCAGTGCCTCCCAAAAAGAGATTGATGCACAACTGGAATCTACGGAGTCTGAAGCACAACAACCCATTCCCAAGGATGTGTTCCATCGGCTGTTGAACACAGTGGATAGCGCCTTTGATTCTGAGTATGGCGGTTTTGGGATGCAGCCAAAGTTTCCACATTTTAGTACCCTGGAGTTTCTCATTCAACAAACCTTTCGGACGCAAAATAAAGAACTGGCCAGAGTTGTTGAAAAAAGCCTGACTGAAATGGCCAAAGGTGGTGTGTATGATCAGATTGGAGGCGGTTTTCACCGTTATTCGGTAGATCGTCAGTGGCATGTGCCTCATTTTGAAAAAATGGCCTACGATAATGCAGAGGCGTTGCAGGTTTATGCACAAGCCTATCGGCTGCAACCCAATCCGCTTTATCTGGATGTGATTCATGGGATTTTACACTTTACAGCACGAGTGTTATCGGATCAGAAAATGGGTGGGTTTTACGCCTCCCAAGACGCAGATATTGATCTGACCGATGATGGGGATTATTTTACCTGGACCCTCGATGAGGTGAAGGCGGTTTTAACGCCGGAGGAAGCAGAGTTGGTTATTGCCTATTATGGCTTAACACCCAATGGAGATATGCATGGGCGCCAGGGGCGTAATGTGTTGCATATCACGAAAGACATTGAAACCGTTGCAAAACAGATTCATCAATCGGTTGAAACGGTTCAGCAACGCTTGGCCAATGCGAAACACAAGATGGCGGCGCACCGGTTTACCCGAACTGCGCCTTTTGTGGATCAAACCCAATACCTCAATTGGAATGGGATGTATTTAGTCGCTTACTTTGAGACGGCTGACTTATTAGATAGGCCTGATGTTCGGGAATTTGCCCAGAAAACCCTTGATCGGCTGCTGGAAACTCATGTGGATCAGGCCAAAAACTGTTTGCTTCACACGTCAGGCATCCCCGGACTAATGGAAGACTATGCCTGGTTTATTCAAGCTTTGATCAAAGGGTATCAGTCCACAGAAAATAAAGGCTATTTAGATGCAGCCCAACATTGGATGCAGGTGGCGATTGACTCTTTTGAAGATCGGTCTTATGGGGGCTTTTACGATATTGCCACCCCAACGGAAGATGCCTTGGCGTTACTTAAGTTTCGACGTAAGCCAACGGAAGATACGCCTTCTTCAAGTGCCAATGCCGTTATGATTCGCAATTTAATTAAGCTGTTTCTTTTGACCTCGGAAACATGCTATGCCGAGAAAGCAGAGCGGGCGTTACACATGTTTGGGTATGAGTTTTCCAATCGAGGTGTGTTTGTGTCGGCCTTGGCCACGGCTTTGTTTGAATGGATGCATCCCCCGGTAAAGTTGGCCGTTCTCGGACAGGACAAAAACTTGAACCACGCTTCTCGAACAACTTTTTATCCTGGAAAAATTGTTTCTTATCAGCCTGAATCGTCCACATCAGAAGTTCAGATTTGTGAAGGAACCCGTTGCTTAACCCCAGTTACCACGGTTGAAGCGTTGGATTCACAATTAAAAGCCCTTGTGAGCGAGTCTTTGGTTTCGCTTTCTTAAGCAGTATTGCTGCTTTTAGGCGCCGCCGGAAAGCACTTCCTTAAACCGGTGAACAAAAGAGCTGCTATGGACTTGATGCTGGTCAAGACGCTCGGACTCCAGGAGTTTTAGCTTTTCCAAAAGCTTGCGTTCCTCGTTGGAAAGCTTTTTGGGAACCTCTAAAACCACCTGTGCATGGTAATGGCCATGTTGACCAGGTGAGTTTAAAATGGGAATACCCCGGTTTTTGAGGGTAAAAACAGCACCACTTTGTGTCCCCGGTTGAATTTTAATTTTTTCAGTGCCTTTGAGCATGGGAACTTCAATTTCGTCCCCCAATACCAATTGTGAATATGTGACAAGGACAGTGGCATACAAGTCATAGCCGTCTCGTTTAAAGAATGGATGCTCTTTAATGCTTAAGAATACATATAAATCGCCTGCGGGTCCATTTTGGGGGCCAACGTTACCTTCTCCGGCAACCCTTAGCCGAGTGCCGGTGTCAACGCCGGGAGGGATGTTTAAGTTCAGTTTGCGATTTTCTTGTTGACGTCCTTTACCGTGGCAGGTTTTACAGGGGTCAACAATCATGGTGCCTTGTCCCTGGCACCGTGGGCAAGGGCTAATTTGGGTAAAATGTCCGATAATGGTTTGTGTCGTTTGACGGATTTGTCCCTGCCCCATACACGTTTGGCAAACTGCAGGGCCACCTGAACCTGGAGAAGCACCTGTACCTTGACAAGCGCTACAGTGGGCAAGATGTGTAATTTCAATCTCTTTATTGGCGCCACTCATGGCTTCCATAAAGTCGAGGTCTAAATCAAACCGAAGATCTTCTCCCCGACTTGGCCCACCACGTTGGGCATAGCCTTCGGCTCCCGGGAAGCCACCGCCAAAAAATTGGGCGAAGAGATCGTTGAGATCGGGGAATCCTTGCATGAAGTCCCAACTGGGTTGATATCCGCCGCCTCGAAGTCCTTCATGGCCGTAGGCATCATAAACCTGGCGTTTTTGGGGGTCGCTGAGGACTTCGTAAGCCTCTCCCATTTCTTTAAAAATACCCTCGGCGTTGGGATCTTTATTCACGTCGGGGTGATATTCCCGAGCTTTTTTACGAAACGCCTTTTTAACTTCTTCAGCGGAGGCATTTCGTGAAATTTCTAAAATTTCGTAATAGTCACGAGGTGTGCTCATTGCTTATTATTGGCCATGTTTCTGTTTTGATGAGGCTTGTTTAAAGGGATTATCCCGATCATTTGCGGTAGGTTTGAACTCAGCTTCAGGTGATTCAACTTGTTGCCCAGAGGGCTTGGCTTCCTCTGGTTTCACTGAGACAACCACGCTAGCAGGTCTTAATATTCTATCATGAAGGAGATAACCGTCCTGATAAACCTCCAATACAGTATGGTCTGGAACGTCGGAATTTTCAACCTGGCTTACTGCTTCATGGCGTTCAGGATTGAATGTTTCTCCTTTCGGGACCATTTTTTGAAGCCCCACAGATTTTAAGGTTTCTAAGAGTTGCTGCGCTAGCATTTCAAAACTTTTATACAGCATTTGAGGTTCAGAGGTCTCAGAAAGGCTTTGTTGAGCCCGTTCTAAATTATCTAAGACAGGCATTAAGGCTTCCAAAGTATTTTGAGCCCCATATTTAAACAAAAATTCCCGTTCTTGGGCCTGGCGTTTCCGAAAATTTTCAAAATCTGCTGCCAGACGTAAATAACGATTGTTGAGATCCTGATAGTCGGCTTGAGACACTTCTGAAGTGCTTGCCAATTCTTCAGTGACAGATTGAACCTCTTCCTGCAAGCTTTCATCTGCCAGATCTTGTTGTTTTTCGGCCATGACGTCAATTCCTTCGCAGCAATTTATTCTGTCTCATTATAGAATGCTCATCATCGAGAAAGGAGATTCTTAAGGATTTCTTAAGCACTTTGTTTTTATCGGGATCATTGATGAAAAAATGGGCTTTGAGTGGATTCTATATTAATTTGAGGCCCTTGAATACTCGGATGAACTTTGAAAAAGCCTTGTGTTTCGACGACAATCATTATTAAGTCAGGGGGATTTCAGATCGACGTGTCGGTTGTGTTAGATGCGAAAGCCCCCGATAGAAGCAAGTGATGGATGTAGAGGGCCGCCGTGGGCGACGAGGATAAGCAGTTTGAAGCATCACAGCAAAAGCTAAAAAAAGCTCGTGAAGAAGGTCAGGTTATTAAGAGTAAAGACATTTCTACGGCTGTTTTTTTGGTGGTAATGTTTGGCTTGGTGTACGTCTTGGCTCCCTTGGTGTGGAATCAGGTTGCCAGAATGTTTATCCTGATTTTTGAGCAGATTCCCAACAAAAGCATCGACAGAATTGGGCATACCTACCTGCTTTCTATTGTCGTGGTGACGCTGATTGTTTTAATTGGACCATTTTTAGCGGTTGCCTTTTTGGTTGCCGTGGCGGGAGATTTCTTTCAGATTGGATTTTTGGTTTCAACAAAGGCCATTGAACCGAAGTTTGAAAAATTAAACCCTGTAAAAGGGTTTAAAAACCTGTTTAGCATGCGGTCGTTGATTGAGTTGGTCAAAAATATTATTAAAATTATCCTGTTTGGAACCATTGGATTCTTGGTTTTTAAAGCCCACTTTATAGAACTGTTGATGATTGGGCAGTCTGAGAATGTCTTGGCCATGGTAACCCTTTTGGGCAAAGTGATTTTTGAATTTATGATTAAAGCTGGAACGTTTTTTCTGGTTTTGGGGCTAGCTGATTATCTGTTTCAGCGGTGGAAGTTCCTTCAGGATCAAAAAATGTCCTTTAAAGAATTGAAGGATGAGTATAAAAACACCGAAGGTGATCCTCATGTAAAGGCGGCACTTCGACAGCGGCGGATGCAAATGCTGCAACAGTCCATGTTGGAAGCAGTTCCAACGGCAGATGTTATTATTACCAATCCGATTCATGTAGCGGTCGCAATACGTTATACAGATGATGTTATGGATGCACCTCATGTTGTTGCTAAAGGAACGGAACTTTTTGCCGAAAAAATTAAAGACATCGCAAAAGAGCATGGTGTACCTATTGTTGAAAACGCAGCGGTGGCCCGAGCTCTGTTTCAGGTGGTGGAAATTGACCAGGAAGTCCCCCCTGAAATGTACCAAGCAGTTGCTGAAATCTTAATGTTTGCTTGGCGAATCAAAGGACAACCCATTCCAGGTAAGCGTACAGGAGACTAAGAACTGTTTCATTACTCCAACATCTGTCTTACACTTGCGGTAAGCAGTCTATTGAAGTAAAAAGAGACAATTGCGATCTCTCATTCCCTCACCGAGGAAACCTAAGTGACTCTTACCGAGAAAATAACCCGATATAGACCACGAAATCTCGTGATGTGTGTTGAAGGAAGGAAGCTGTAATCAGGTGGAACCGAAACAGCAAAACGAATATCGGATACAACAACGCAATATTGCGAAGTATCTTCCCTTGGTTGAGCGTGTTGCCAAGGTGGAGTATCGTCGCGTTCCTTCGCATATGGTGGATTATGAAGAATTGGTGAGTATTGGAGCGATTGCCGTCCAAAATATTTTAAGGGGGAAATCGCCTGAGCAAATTGATAACTTAAATATTTCATACATTGCCACAGCCACTCGCTGGGCTATTCGCAATGAATTACGAACCCGCTATAAATGGTATACCCTTAAGCATACCAAAGTTGTTGAGGAGTCTAGTACCACCGAAAACGAATCTTCAGAATCCTCTGGGGATTCTAAAGATAATGACTCCAAAGAAAAAGAATCCCATGAAACCATTCGTGAAGCTGTTTATGAAACGATTCTCTCCATTGATGGGATTTCAGATGGGCATGATGGGGATTCCAATTACGATTTTCTTAGTGATGGCTCTGCCCAACCGGATGAACATCTTGAAATCATTGAGTTGGGGAAAGCCATTAAAAAAGCCATTGATAGCTTACCACCCAAAGAGCGAACCATCGTGGAATACCGATTTTATCGGAATATGCAAGTAAAAGAGATTGCAACCTTGGTAGGATTATCCTCTTCACGGGTTACTCGCATTGTTCAGGCGTCCTTGGATATGGTTCGCGACTTCCTGAAAGAAATGGATCAGATTGAATAAGCCTCTATAAGCGGCGACTGAGCTTAAAAGGAAGAAAGAATCGGTTATTCCTCATCCTCAATGGGGATAATTTTGGTAACCGATGCAACCGAATCATCCTCATCCAAGTTTTGAAGACGGACCCCCGTGGCCGATCGGCTTTGCTTGGAGATGTCTTTGGCTTTAAGTCGAACCACAACGCCTTTTGAGCTGACGAGCATCAGTTCATCTTCTCCCTGAACGATCATAATGTTGGTCAATCGGCTCTGTTTGTTCTTGAATTTCGTTGCAATGAGCCCGATACCACCTCGATTTTGGGGGCGAAACTCAGTGATACTGGTCCGTTTTCCAAACCCATCTGTGGTGACAACGAGCAAATCAATATTGTTTTGTTGGCCTGGGACAATGCTGAAGTCAACCATATAGTCACCTTG
>JANWIO010000110.1 GCA_025449835.1 Vampirovibrionales bacterium | reverse complement strand
ATACACACCATAAAATCCCACCATGGCAGGGACGATGATGGCAAAATATCGAAACCCCCAAAACCATTTTGGTTTTTGTTCATAGGGTGTGCTGTCTAAAATGGTTTTGAGACCTATCCCCAGAAAAAGCAATCCGATTGCACTGGGTAAACGCATCATGGGGGCATTGCCTGGCAGGTAGGAGAGTAACCAATGGATATTTAGGCAGTAGCCCAATATGCCGCTCACGCCAATGAGCGAAATAATGGTACCAATTTGTAACAAAATGCGGTTACATCGTGGCTTAAAAGCTTCTATTTCGGTATCGAATGTATTGGCCAATATCGACATGGGGGACGTTCACATCTATTGGGGCGGGATGTTTGTGTGCACTTCATTACTATACAAGATTGAAAAAATAAAAAACGATCTAAAAAGTTGATATTTTGCAGCCATCTTCCGATCTGATGTAAAATCATCTGGGACCGTAAGGACCATCCGGGGTATTTTGTTCACCTGCAAAACTTGGAATCAGAACCTTGAACCAATTAATCGACCGATTTGGGAGAGTACACAACTATCTACGCATCTCTGTTACGGATAGGTGTAATTTACGCTGCCTTTACTGTATGCCCGCACAAGGGATTGAATGGAAAGAGAAGCAAGAACTTCTCACATTTGATGAAATAACCCGAATTGCACGGGTTTTTGTGAATTTAGGCGTGGATAAAATTCGCATTACGGGGGGCGAACCAACGGTTCGGCGAGAATTGGAAACGTTGATTGTACAGTTATCAAGCTTAAATGGATTAAAAACCCTGGCTATGACAACCAATGCGGTTTTGCTTCGGGAAAAAGCCTTGATTTTTAAAGAAGCTGGACTGCAAGCGCTCAATGTGAGCTTAGACACTTTGCGAAAAGAGCGGTTTGGTCAAATTGCAAAACGAGAAGATCTCTTTGAGGATGTACTCGTTGGCATTGATACGGCCATCAAGGTAGGATTTACGCCATTGAAGTTAAATGTAGTGGTGATGGACAAGGTCAATACCGATGAAAACTTGGATTTTGTGAGATTTGTTCAGGATAAGCCGATTAATGTTCGCTTTATCGAATACATGCCCTTTAAAGATAATCAATGGAGCCAAGCTGGATTTTTTGCATACCAAGCGATGAAAGCCCTAATCTCGGAACATTACCAGCTAATCCCCATGCAAAACAAGGCATCGGATGTAGCAAAAGACTTTTATATTGAAGGGTTTCTGGGGACAGTCAGTTTTGTCACGTCGATGTCGGATAGTTTTTGCGGTACCTGTAACCGTCTTCGCTTAACCGCAGATGGGGCCATTAAATCGTGTTTGTTTTATCCGGCAGAGGTCAACATTCGGGACTTGTTACGGCAAGGCATCAGTGATATTGAATTAGAGGAGATTATTCATCAGGTGCTGTTGGAAAAGCCGGAGGCCCATCCGCCCATGGAAGAGATCCTCAGCGAACACAATCGTTCTATGATAGAAATTGGAGGTTAGCACGGTGCGAGACATTTCTCATAAAATAAAAACCCTTCGTACAGCAACCGCTCAAGCCATTTTAAAGGTGAACCCCGAAACCATCACGCTGATTCGGGAAAACAAGATTCCCAAGGGGAATCCATTAGAGGTTGCAAAAGTGGCGGCGATTCAGGCGGCCAAAAACACCAGCCAGATTATCCCCTATTGTCATCCCTTGCCTATTGATTTTGTGGGGGTTGAATTTCATTTAAGTGATGAGGCCATTGAGATTTTAGCCTCGGTAAAAGTCATTCATAAAACAGGTGTTGAGATGGAAGCTTTAACAGCTGCATCTGTGGCAGCATTAACGTTATATGACATGATGAAGATGCTGGATGAGGCCATGGAAATTCAAGGGGTACGCTTGTTAAGCAAAAAAGGCGGAAAATCAGACTTTGGCCAGAGAGCGGGTAAGCATCTTCGAGCAGCAGTTTTGGTGATGTCGGATACCATTGCATCGGGGAAGAAAGACGATCTGTCGGGGCAATTGATTGTAGAACGGCTGAAATTAGAAAAAATCGAGGTGGCTGATTATCAAATTATTCCCGATGATGTGGAACAGATTGTGTTTCAGCTAAAGTCTTATGCAGATCAATTGAAACTGGATCTGGTGATTACAACGGGGGGCACCGGGATGAGTCCGAGAGATAATACTCCTGAAGCCATGCAGCAGGTGATTGAATGGGAAATTCCTGGGATTTCTGAAACCATTCGGCAATATGGCCAGGAACGAACCCCCTATGCTATGCTCTCTAGGGGGATGGCTGGAATTCGGGGGCAAACTTTAATCCTCAACCTGCCAGGCTCGAAGAATGGTGTCAAAGAATCCTTGGATGCTGTTTTTCCGGCGGTGTTTCATGCCTTTAAAATGCTCGCCGGTGAAGGTCATTCAACACCGCCGAAAGCGCCCATAGGTGTTGCAGAATGATTTCTTATGAAGAGGCTTTAAAAATTATTTTGGAACATTCTGCTCCTCTGGGGCAGCAACGGCTTCGTCTGGAGAATCTTTTGGGAGCTTATTTGGCTCGGCCTGTTTTGGCAACCTTGGAGATGCCCCGTTTTGATAATTCAGCCGTGGATGGTTTTGGGGTCCAGATTGGCGATATTCAAGAGGCAGCTTCGGATAACCCTGTAAAACTCTCCTTGGTGGGAACCATTCGTGCCGGAGATGCTGGAAACTTAAAGCTGACTCCTGGACATGCCATCAAAATTTTAACCGGTGCACCGGTTCCCAAAGATGTTGAAGCTGTGGTGATGAAGGAATTCTGTGAGGAGCAAGAAAATCAGGTTTTGATCCATCAACTGGTTGATTTGGGAGAGAATATTCGACGGAGGGGAGAAGAATTTCGGAAGGGGAGCCTTGTCCTTTCTTCCGGCATTCGGGTAACCCCCCCAGTGATTGGTCTCTTAGCCACGTTTGGATACAAGTCTTTTTGGGCTTATCGTCGGCCCAAAGTGGCCTTGGTGATTACGGGGAGTGAGTTGGTTCAACCTGGAAAGCCTTTAAAACCAGGTCAAATTTACAATTCTAACGCCTATGCCCTGAAAGCCGCTGTACAAGAAATGGGAATTCTAGATTGCCAGGTTTTTGAAGCCAAGGATGAGCGTGAAGCGACTTTGAAACAGCTCAAAAAAGCGTTGCAAATGGCAGATGTGGTGATTCCCGTGGGTGGAATTTCTGTCGGCGCATATGATTTTGTGAAAGAAGTTTTGACTGCGCTGGGGGTGGAAACGCATTTTTGGAAAGTGGCTTTAAAGCCTGGTAAACCCGTTTATTTTGGTTCATGGGGGGCCTCTGGAAAGCGGAAAAAATTGGTTTTTGGGCTTCCTGGAAATCCCGTTTCGGCCCTGGTGACTTTCCATCAATTGGTCAGACCGGCCTTATTAAAAATGATGGGGTCTCCTGAGACCTTCTTAGCGAAGATTCAGGCAAAGCTAACTACGCCTTTACGAAAGAAAGCCGGGCGCTTAGAGTGGGTTCGGGGTATTGCAACTTTGGAAAACGGGCGGTTTAAGGTCTGTCCGACAAAGGGGCAGGATTCTCATATGTTAGGAGGGCTTTCAAAGGCCAATTGCCTCATTTGTTTTCCCGAAGCCGAAGAAAGCCTTTCTGAAGGGGAGGGTGTCTCTGTAGACTTTTTGCAATGGCCTTTATCTTAAAGTATTAGGATTGGAAGCAAGGTCGTGATTTTTATAGCCGGGTCCTTTCCCTCCCCGGCACCCCTCACTGTTTCTGTGGGGCTTTGCCCCAGGCCCCATTGTTTACTCCACTCCCAAATTATTTAGTTGTGATGAGGGGAACGAATGCGGTCCCGTTCTTGAATCAATTGGGCCACAATGCTAATGGCAATTTCGTGTGGATGATTACTTCCTAAATCCAATCCAATGGGGCAGTAAAAAGCGGATTTAGCGGCTGCTGGTAAGCCTGCTTCTGCAATGTCTTTCTTGAGTCGGGCTGCTTTTGCCTGACTCCCAATAACACCCAGGTAGGGAAACGAGCGAGTCTGCAAAATTTCTAAAAGAATGGGTTTATCCGTGGTGTGTCCCATTGTCATGAGGAGTACAAAAGCGCTTTCTCCGATGTTTTGAACTTCAGAAGGCATGTCAGAAGATTGAATTTTGGTTAGGTTAGGGGCGTTCGGTAGCTTGTTGAGCCATTCTTCTCTAGGGTCAATACAGTGAACGCAGCAATCCAGGTTTAAAAGTAAGGGGATTAAGGCGTTAGCGACATGGCCCGCACCAAAAATGGTAATTTCCCAAGGATTCAGATGAAAAACCTCAAAGTAAAGCTTAACAGAGCCGCCGCAGGTCATCCCCACATCACGCTTTAGATCCCAGTGGACGAAATGAGTGCTTTTTACAGGGGAACTTTGAGAAAGCAAACTTAATGCTTCATCCAGTGCTTTCTTTTCCAACTTACCGCCCCCAACCGTTCCGTAGAACAGCCCCTCTTGGGTGACGAGCATCTTGCTACCGGGGTCTTGAGGAGAGCTTCCGATGACATCCACCAAAGTCACAGTCACAAAGGGGGCATTCGACAAAAAGCATTCATACTGCTTTTCAAAAAATGTGCTCATAAGTGTCCTACCCTTTTTTAAGGGATATACGCCAAAGTGGTTGGGAATGCAAATGGGGTGATTTGAGAGCTTGAAAAATTATTGTTTAAAAACGGTTGGAATAACCGTTTTACTTAAAGACTGATATGAGGTGCTGTGAAGGGCAATTTTTCCAACCAGGTTACCACATTCTTTATCAAGCTGGGCACGTTGTTGCGGGGAAAGCACTAAAATTAAGTTGAGGGCCTTGTGGAGAGGGGGCACCTGATCATACCAGCGGACTTTGTCTTGGCCATGTTTTAAATTCAGGAGGACTTCAGGTTGCAATATTTCAGCTTCAGGTTGGAAAGGCATTGTTTTTTCCAAAAACTGTTTTACGGTTTTAAGCAGGTTTTGGCCAATCTCAAGCTGCTTTTCGCTGGGTAGGTTTTGGCTTAAGTTAATAATGGCCCGGATATTGGGATATCGGTCATACCATCTAAACCAGTAGATGGGCCGTTTTTTGGAACTACTCATAACAAAAAAGTCCTCCAATAAACCTGGTGCTTGGAAACAGGTTCTCCTCCAATGGATGCGTATCGTATGAGGTGACCTTGTTCTTGATATCGCCCATTTCTGAAAAAACTTTAGGAAATCGATTCAAAACGTTACGCATGCAATGAATCTGCTTTCATTAAAAAAAGTTGTTGGGGAGATAAATGGACATACCACGGAAAAGGCTTCTCTTTGAGTGTAGGCCATGTTTCTTTAAATACTTCGGCTTGCAGGTGGTAATCCGAAGCACTTTGGGGAGGTTCAAAAAGCTTTAGATAGATTGATAAACGATGAGGCCCTTCTCGAAGTTGAGAAATCCAGCATGGAAAAGTGTTATCGTTCGTTATTTCATTGGGAAAATCAAGATGATGGGCTCGAATCCCAATGAAATCGGGTGAGCTTAGTTCCGACGATTCAACTTCCAGCTCGCACCCCCAGTCCATGGCTTTTACGTGATGCGCATCCACACGCTTCACCTGGGAGAAGTTTTTACATCCTGTGAGTTGGGCAGCCGTATATGTTGGTGGTTTTGTAAACAACGTTTCTTTTGGGCCGCTGGCAGTGATGGCCCCCTTTGAAAAAATAAACAGTTCATCGCAGATGCGGTAGCCTTCTTCGACGTTATGGGTGACAAATAATGTTATCCCCTCAAAGGTGCTCAGCATTTCAAGCAAGTATTTTTCCATTTGGCTTCTGAGATGGTCGTCTAGGGCTGCAAAAGGTTCATCCAAGAGTAAAATATTGGGTTGAGGTGCCAATGCTCGTGCTAGGGCGACTCGCTGTTGCTGGCCGCCAGAAAGCCCAGAGGGGTATCGATTCTCAAAACCGGTTAATTGAATTTGATTTAAATAGGTTTGAACCCGCTCTTTTTTTTCAGAAAAGGGCATGTTGTGAAGACCAAAGGCAATGTTCTGTGCAATGGTTAAATGGGGAAACAGGGCATAGCTTTGGGAGAGATATCCTACCCGCCGTTTTCTGCTGGGAAGATTAATCTTTCGCTCAGCATCAAAAAGCACTTGGTGGTTTAAATGGATATGACCTTTTGTTGGGGCTTCTAGTCCTGCCAGGCATCGAAGTGTCATGGTTTTTCCAGCTCCAGAGGCGCCTAAGATACCCAGGATTTTTTGCTCAGTGGAGATTGAAACATTGAGCCTGAACAGGGGAAGCTCTTTTTGAATATCCATCACCAATCGCACGAAAAGCTCCTTCTCTCAATCAATTGGTTAAATCATGCTGACGAATAAACCGATGACTTAGGCCATTTAAGACAAATAAAATGAAAAAGGCGGCAAGGGTCATGATAATTACCAAAAGATTTGTTTTTCCAGGTTCTCCAGCAAGCATGGTGTTGTAAATGGCAATGGGCATGGTGGTCGTTTCGTGTGGAATACTGCCTGCAACCATTAAGGTGGTTCCAAAGTCACCCAGGCCCCTTGCAAACATAAGGATGATGCCAGAAACAAGCCCTCGCCAGGCCAAAGGAATGATTATTTTTAAGAGCACATTAAATTCACTGTGTCCTAGAACCCGGCCTGCTTCAATAACGTTTTGGGGGACACTTTCAATGGCGGTGAGCCCTGTTTTAATAAAAAACGGAATAGAGACAACGGTGGCTGCAATAATGGCACCTCGAATCGTAAAGACCAGCGGGAGGCCAATGGATTCAAAGAACTGGCCAATAACGCTCTGCCGACCTAAGGCAACCAATAGGTAATACCCTAAGACCGTAGGAGGCAATACCATGGGGAGCATAAAACAAGATTCTAACGTGTTTTTCCACGGTGATTTGAGTTGAGAGAGGATCCAGACAAGTGGGAATCCCACCACTATTCCCAATAATGTGGCACAGCCAGCCACTTCAAAAGAGAGCTTCAGGGGAAATAAATCTATTTGCCCCATGCTTTGTCTCCAGGGACAGCAAAGCCATATTTTTGTAAAATGTATTGCCCTTGACGTGAAATAACATAAGCCACAAAGGCTTTTGCCTCATCTTTTTGTTTGCTGGTTGTGGGAATGGCAATACTTTGATTAAGCGGCGTATACAACGAAGCTGGAATGGGATAAAAATGAATCTCATGTGGGTTGGCAAGAGACCGAGCAATAATGGCGGCGTCAATATTTCCGGATTGTAAGAGTGACAGCGTATCTCGGATATTTTTGCCATACACTAGCTTGGGGCGGATTTGACGCCATAGATGTTGATGCTGTAACGCCTCTTTAGCGGCTTTTCCGTAGGGGGCAAACTCAGGATCCGCAATCCCCACTCGCTTTATTTGAGGGCTATGGGTTAAGTCATAAAGGGTTTTTGGAGCTGTTGAACTGTTGATTGGGATTGCAATGACAATGCGTCCTTGTGCATAGGCCTTTTGGGAGTTGGGTAAAATCAAATTTTGACGACGAAGCCGGTTGATAAAAGAGACGTCTGCCGCTGCAAAGACATCATAAGGGGCACCGTTTTCAATTTGGCTAGTGAGGAGCCCTGAAGCGCCCCAAATGAGTTCAACATGAATACCAGTTGTTTTTTCAAAATGGATTTTGATGTCTTGAAAAGCGTCGGTTAAATCTGCTGCAGCTGCAACCCGTAAGGGTTTTTCATGTGGTTTTAAAGAAGGCAGGGGCTTTGTCTTGGCTTGGGCTATTGGTATGGCTAAAAAACTACCCCATAAGGTAATTAATGCAAGCAGCAATAAAACGATTGGAAAACCAGCCTGCTTTTGAAGCTTTTTTTTGAGGAAACGAAAGGTTCTGTGAAGTTTTAGAGTAGAATGTTTTCGCCGCATCATGATGGAGTGACCCTGCAAAAGTGTTTGCCGTGGTGAATAACACATTTGAATACCGACATCATGGCATGAGAATGGCTTAAAACACAGTAAGGATTTAAACGGGATTATCTGAAAACACGGATTTCATTGGGAATTGCTTCAAAATATAAGAATTCGCATTGCCTAGCACAAAAAAAAAACAGAATGTTTTTATAACTATATAGGTTGTTATATTATTTTTGGCATAGGAGGGTGGTCAATGGCACCGCAGGTTTCATGGAATTTTATGGGTATTGCTCCATCAACAAAACCAGCATCATCGGGCAGTTCATCATCAGATATAACCGATAATTACCCGACTACGAATGCTTCGCTGAATCCGACATCTCAGGGTGTGGATTCTGGCGTATCGTCAGAAATATCCCCATTTGTGATTAATTTCCCCAGTAATGGGTTTACAGGAGGCGAAATTCCCTCGTTCTCAGGAAATTTACCGACAGTTGGAAACGATACTTCTGGGGAGGAGCTTAATCCCTCGATAGAAGAAAATGCAGGGGCACTCGGAGGCTTAGGAAATGTGGCAAAGCCAGAAGATCCCCAGCAGAATGCTTCCGAAAGCGATGTGATGAGTTGGATAGAACAACAGTTTGATAGCTTGGATAAAAATGGCAATGGTTTTCTGGAGCCGGATGAGTTGGCCCAAATTAAGAGTCAAGCAGAGAAAAAGTTTGGCGCAAAGGCCTCATCTGTTATTGATCAGATGATAAGCCATATGAATGAATTGATTTTTGCTAACATTGATCCTGGGAAGGCAGCTTGGTTTGGCTTATCCAAAAAAGATATTCAAGGGCTGGGTAGCCGTACGAAAAATGGTGAATCCATTAGTTCAATTGCCTCAAGTTTACGTCAACAAGTTGCCAATGAACGCGGTGTGAGCTCTGACCAAAAAGGCTTTGACCAATATGTTAAAGGGGTGCAAGTGGGGCACATTTGGGATAACTTTGCGCAATTTTTGCAAAATCAAAATAATTATCCGAATCCTCAAAACGGGGGCGTTCCATTTTTTAATATTCCCCCTAATCCAACGGCGAACCAAACTGCGCAAACTACGGTTGATCCAAAATCGAAACCTGACGAATCTTTAGGGACAAAGCCTCCGAAAAGTGCATCTTGATGTGCTAAAATGTTGTAGGATTTTAATGTCTCAGGTTGTATCTGGAGTGTAACGCTTTGGCCAGAAAGCCTTTAACAAAAAAACAAAAAATTGAATACTGGATATTGCTTGGCGTTCTAGGGTTGTTTGGCCTGGTTGTTATTGTCCTGTGTAAGGTTTATAACAGTCAGCAAGTAAACCAAGTTTATTATGCGCCCTTTTCTGCCCGTCACCATGCACGCTATGGCGATTAGTGGCTTAAAGCTGTTTTTTAATTGAACAACCTGTTTGCAGAGCTTTTTATAAAGTACCAAAGATTAATGAGGCATTATGGCCGCCAAAGCCTGCTGAATTTGTCATTGAATATTGAAATCCACTTACTTTTCGAGATTGATTCGGTACAAAGTCAATATCAACAGAAGGTTCTGGCGTTTGTAAATTGATGGTCGGCGGAATGTGCTGATCACGCAATGCCAATAACGCAATAATACATTCAATGGCTCCCGATGCACCCAAAAGGTGGCCGGTCATGCTTTTGGTACCGCTCACTAAGACCTCGCCATTTTGGGCTTGTTTTCCAAATAACGACTGAATAGCGTTGGCTTCAGCTAAATCTCCAAAAGGAGTGCTAGTGGCATGCGCATTGATATAATGAATATCTTTTGGGGTTAATCCCGCATCTCTTAAGGCCGACTTCATTGCAATGATGAGACCTGCACCATCTTCAGGGGGTTTTACCAAGTCGTTGGCATCGGTAGAACGACCATAACCCAAGATTTCACCGTAAATTTTAGCGCCTCTTGCACGAGCATGATTGAGTTCTTCTAAAACCAAGATTGCCGCTCCTTCAGACATTACAAAGCCATCCCTGTCTTTATCAAAGGGGCGGCTTGCACTAGAGGGGGAATCGTTGCGGGTAGATAAAGCCCTTGCAGCGGAGAATCCTGCAAAAGATAAGGAGGTAATGGAGGCTTCTGATGCGCCTGCCATCATAATATCAGCCTCATCATCCCGAATTATTCGAAAGGCATTTCCAACAGAATCAGACCCAGTTGCACATGCCGTAACTACTGTAATGCTAGGGCCTTGAGCATTATATTCAATGGCAATTGTACCTGTGCCCATATTACACAGCATCATCGGCACAGAAAAAGGACTACACTTGTTATTGCCTTTTCGCTGCATTTCATAAACTTGTTGCTCAATAGTGCCAAATCCTCCGGCACCCGTTCCAACGGCAATGCCAAATCGTTCTGGTGAAACTGAGTCGGGAGATAAACCAGCATCTTCGTACGCATTTTTGGCAGCAGACATGGCAAATTGTGTGTAACGGTCCATTCGTCGGGCTGCTTTTTTATCAAGATAAACTTCAGGGTTGAAATCTTTGATTTCACCCGCAATTTTACAGGTCTGCTGAGCGGAGTCAATCAAAGAAAGAGGGCTAATACCACTTTTTCCGGCCAACATTGATTGCCAAAAAGTTTCCACTTCTTTTCCAGAGGCCGTAATTGCGCCCAAACCCGTTACAACAACACGTCGTTTTTCGTTAGTATTCATAGGCGTATCTTAGCTGATTTTTAAGGGAACGAACAGGATTGTTTTTTTGCTTCATTGGGGAATACCTTCTAAGAATTGGGTCATCGTTTCCATAATTTCAGAGGGTGCAATGTAAAACAGATTATCATGATCGCCGCCTTCAACCACCACACATTTTTTATAATGGTGGGGCGGAACGCAAAAAAACAGCCGTTGACTCATTTCTAAAGGCACAATGGGATCTTGATCACCTTGTATTAATAAAATAGGACATTGAATATTTTGAATTTTATCAATAGAACTAAAATGCTGCTTGATGCGGTCATTAGAAACCAAAAGCCATTTGAGGAGCGGAATTTTTTGTTTAAAAACATCATATACATCGGGTATTTGGGTAAAGGTTGAACAGACAACCACGGCTTGGAAGGGTATTTCGCATGCCGCATGAATGGCAACTGCTCCTCCCAAGGATTCACCCATGGCAACCTGTTGAATATAAGGGATATGATGCACTTCGCTAAGGTAGTGGCTTGCCGCTTTGAAGTCTTGGTACAGGCCCTCTTCGGTTGGCTTTCCAGTGCTTTTGCCATAGCCGCGGTAGCTAAAGATAAAAAGGCCTAGTTGATGATTTGCAAAAGCCTTCATAATGGCTTCTCGATGGTTCATGTTGCCGTAATTTCCTTGGGCAAAAATCACCGTGGGTTTTTCTGGATCCCCTGGCAGGTACCATCCGTGAAGATGAACATCTTGGTCTGATTCAAAGAACAAATCCTCACCAATGTGTTGAGCCAGGTGGCGGGATTTGATTTTATTCAGGCGAGAGCATGATTTGGGTTGAAATAAGGCTTTATCTTCAAAATATTGTCGTACTCGCCCTGTAGAAATTTTGGAAAATAAGGCAGAGAGAAACAAGGCTGCATAATATTGCACATCATCCCAAAGGCCAAAGGGAGTTTGACGTGAGGGCAATGGTTTCCCTGGGATGATTTTATCCAAGGGGGCTTCTAAAGAAACAAGTGTTTCAATTCCTGAAGGAGACATAATTGAGTTCATGCAAACGGCATCGGTTGTTGATAGGTGTTAAATTGCCCTGATGATAGCAGGAAAATAAAAACCTTTCAGCTTCATCTTTTAGGCTATATTAATCTGGTTGGTTTGTTTTGCTGTTTTGAGAACTTGTGTATAAATTGGGGGGCAATGAATTTTGAGGAACTTTAATTAGTGCGTGTTGGAGGCGTTTGTAGCGATTTGAGAAGCTCATACAGCTTGGGGTCAAAACGTTTTAGCTTACTTTGGGTATTATCATTCCCGGTGTCATAACCATTGTTAAAAATCCCTTCGTACATCAGGCTGTGTGCTTTGTAGGGGATGACGCTGGCTTCTCCTGCTACGGCAAGATATTCACGATCATTATTTTCGGCAAAACGGTATATGAGACGTTTATCTCTTAAAGCATTTTGATACATTGTTGCGATTTCGTCACACATTCCTTTTCGAAAAGCTAAAACCCTGTAATGAAAATGGTGGGTGGCCTCATGGGCAAACCCATTACGCACATTTGGTATAAGGCGTCTCTTACTTGTTACCGTCCAACCTAGGGGTGCAGATACCCCTAGTATGGATTGTGCGAGTCGTCCGTCATCAAACCTTTTACCCATGAAATTCTCAAATGTCTCATGATCGGCGATGGATCCATCTATGAGAATGTGGGATTGGTTAGCACTGACAATTTCAGCTAACAAATTACGATAGGGCAACAGAAAACGATCGATCAGATTTTTTTGACCAATATTGAGTCTTTGCCATCCCGCAATATATTTATCACGTAATTCTCGATATTCGGCTTTTTCTGGATCTGTTTTGAGCCATTTGTGGATAAAGAAATCCGGTTCTGATTCAGATTTATCTTCTAATTTCTCGATCATAGCCAGGGCGGCGTCAATCACATTTTGAGGGGTTGTTGGTGCATCTGCTTGGCTATAGGCAGTGAGTGTTTTAAGAACCGGCTCTCTATTTTTTGCAGCGTATTCTTCTAATGAATATAAGGCCATTTCACGGGTTAAGGGGTGAAACGCGCTATTCTCAATGATCTGGGTTAAGTGTTTGATCCCTTTGGGAGATTTAACGGCACCCAATGCCCATGCGATAGCACGCTGAGTATCTAAAGGTGCTTCAGGTTTCATCATGGGTTCGATGAGAGTGGTTAATTCGGGGTCATTTAAAAGACCTAAAAGCACAATGGGGTACTTTAGCTCTTCTTGTTGATTGGCTTCGGCAGCTGTTTCCCCATTTTTCAGTTGGTTTCGGACTTGCCGAATGAATGTTTTCCAAAAGGGGAGTGTTTTGTTTTCAAAATAAGTTTTGTGGATGCTTTTTAGGGCAGATAGTTTCTGGGGGCCTGGTTTTGCGGTTAAAAAAGCTTCAGAAACCGTTTGCAAGTACTGCGTTTGTTGTTGAGGTGTAAATGACGAAAAGCAAGTATCTAAAATAGCTCCACCCCATTTTTGAATATCCTCATCGGGGTTTTTTGCCAGCACTTTTGATATGGGCTGGAAAAAACGTTGGGTTTGTTGCGTGAATTCATTCTTAATGTAATTGTTGTGATAATAGTTGATTAAACCGTTCACAGCCCGTTTTTGGACGGTGGTATTAAAGTCTTCCCGACTGAGCTGGCCATTTTTAAATTGGTTTGAAAGCTTCTCAAACGCATCATAATTAATCCGGATAGCATTGGGATTCGGATGCGTGATTTCATCAAACATGCGATTCACCCAAAGTGCATCCAGGATTACCCGTGCCCCAAGATCACCCTTTATGGCGTCATCTTTTAATTTGACCCCGTTTTTTTTGAGCTTTTCGATACCGCCTTTACGATCCTTAGAATCTGCAGGGAGTGTCTCCAGGTACGAAAACTGGTTTTCCATTTCTTCATAACGTTTTTTATCTGATTCTGTTAACGTATAAGGCTTTGTTTCTTGGGGTAAGGTGGTTTGAATGGGCTGGGTTTCTGTATTGGCCATAGCGGTGGATTGAAAAGGCTTTATGGTCGACCCACCAACGGCTCCAAGTGCCATGGCGAGCCACATCATGCTTGGATGAAGGAAAGATTTTACAGTTCTTCGTTTTCCCGCAAAAAGAGGTGTTATGAGTGGCTGTTTTTGAAAGGTGTCTGATAGGCTTGGGTTTTGTAACAAAACGGGCAGATTTTTTACCCTATTTTGTGGCACAAACAACTGTTTTTGAGACACGGTTCCCAACGGTTTTTGAATAAATGGCATGTGTTATTCCCTGACATTCTCACAGGCGTGATTATTTTATAAAGCATATTTGTTGTCAATCTTGAGGCGCTTTTTTATGAAAGAAAATAGATTGTTTTTGATATAAATTGTTAGGCGATATTAATTTGTTCGGTTTGTTTTGCTGTTTTGAGAACTTGCGCATAGAGCGTGGGGCTATGGATTTTGAGAATGTTCAAGTTGAGAGCGTCTGACATGGCTTGTAGTGATTTGAGAAATTCATACAGCTTGGGGTCCATGCGTTTTAGCTTACTTTGGGTGTTATCGTGCCCTGTATCGTATCCATTATTAAAAAGACCTTCGTAGAGTTGGCTATGATTTTTGTGGGGGGTAACGATGGCTTCACCAGCTTGGGCCAAATATTCGTGATCATTGGTTGCACCGTAATAATCCATGATGCGTTTTTCTTTTAAAGCGTTTTGGTATATGTTCACAATTTTTGCAGGTACGCCACTTCGGTTATTCAAAACAAGTTCATGAATGTGATGGGTGGTTTCATGGGCAAAGGTATTGTTGCTATTGGGTACAATTTGGCTTTTACTGGTAGTAGACCCTCTATAGCGTGAAGACATGCCCGGAATACATTGTTTTAACCGACCGTCTGCAATTCTAATACCCATTAAATTTTTGTATTGAGGGAGATCCGTCACCGTTCCTGTGATAATTTGATGCTTTCCGCGTTGACGGATAATCTCGGGTAAAAAGTCTCGATACGGCAAAAGAAATTGATCGATCATATTTTTTTGAGCCGTATTTAATTTTTCTCTACCCACCACGTACTGATCTCGTAATGATCGATATTTTTCTTTTTCAGAGTCTGTTTTTAACAGTTTGTGGATAAAGAAATCTGGTTCTGATTCAGATTTATTCTCTAATTTCTCAATCATGGCCTGGGCCGCTTCAATCATATTTTGAGAGGTGGTTGCAGCATTAGCTTGGCTGTAGTGGGTGAGCGTTTTAAGGACCTGCTCTGGATAATCTGGGTTATATTCACTTAAAGACAATAGCCCCATTTCACGGGTTAGGGGATGAAATTCGTTATTTTCAATGATTTGGGTTAAATGTTTGAGTCCCTTGGGAGATTTAACAGAGCCAAGTGCCCATGCGATGGCACGTTGTGTTTCTGGTGCTGTATCTGGATTAAGCATGGGCTCAACGAGGGTGACTAGTTCTGTGTCTTTCAAAGCACCCAAAATGACGATGGGGTATGTTGGGTCCTCTTGCAGATTGGTTTTGAGCGTTATGTCAATGTTTTTCAGTTGGTTTTTGACTTGAGGAATGAATGTGTCCCAAAAGGGAAGCGTTTTGTTTTCAACATACATGCTGTGAAGGGTTCTTAAAGCAGATAATTTCTGAGGACCCGGTTTAGAGGTTAAAAATGTTTCGGCAACTGTTTGCAAAAGTTGTGTTTGCTGCTGTGGTGAAAAAGAGGTGAAGCAAGTCGCTAAAAAAGCCCTACCCCATTTTTGGATATCCTCATCGAGGTTTTTTGCGAGCAGTTTTAAGACAGGCTGGAAAAAGCGTTGGGGATTTTGGGTCAATTCATTGTGAATGGGATTGTTCTTGTAATAGCAAAATAAACCATGAAGTGCTCTTTTTTGAACGTGCGTATTAAAGTCTTCCCGACTGAGCTTGCCATTTTTAAATTGATTTGCAAGGGTGTTGAATTGGTCATCGTTAAAGTGAATGGCATTGGGGTTCGGATGTGCTACTTCGTCAAACATCCGATTTACCCAAAGTCCATCGAGTACCACCCGTGCGCCAACGTCCCCATTAATAGCATCATTTCTAAGGCTGTTCCAATAACCTTGTAGCTTAGCTAACCCTTGTCTACGCTTATGAGAGTTAACCGGGAGAGATTCCAAGTAGGGGAACCAGCTTTCAATATTTTTATAACGCTTTCTGTTGGCATCTGTTAACGTAGGAGGTTTGGTTTTTGTGTCTTGAACTGCCTGGGCCACAGCGGTCGCTTGGAGAGGTGTTATGGTTGATCCGCCAAGAGCTCCCAGTGCCATGGTGAGCCACATAATGCCTGGATGAAAGACAGATTTTGCAGTTCTTCGTTTTCCGGCAAAGCTAGGTACGATGAGTGGCTGTTTTTGAAAGGTATCTGATACGCTTGGGTTTTGTAACAAAATGAGCTGATGGTTTAGCCTATTTTGCGGCACAACTAACTGGTTTTGAGACACGACTCCCAGCGGTTTTTGAATAAACAGCATGCATTGCCCCCTGATATTCTCACTGGAATGATTATTTTACAAAACCCAGGGTGGATCAAGTTTCGGTTACTCTTTTGTAAAAGAAAATAGTGGATTTTTGATGTCAATATTTAGGCGATATTAATCTGGTTGGTTTGTTTTGTTGTTTTAAGAACTTGTGCATAGAGACGGGGACTATGAATTTTGAGAATGTTCAAGTTGAGGGCGTCTGATATGGCTTGGAGTGATTTGAGAAATTCATACAGCTTGGGGTCCATGCGCTTGAGTTTGCTTTGGGTGTTATCGTGACCCGTATCGTATCCATTATTAAAAAGGCCTTCGTAGAGTTGGCTATGAGATTTGTAAGGGGTAACCATCGCTTCACCTGCCTGAGCGAAATACTCATGATCATTGGTTGCGCTGTAATAATCCATAAGGCGTTTTTCTTTTAAGGCCTTTTGGTACATGTTCACAATTTTTGAAGACATGCCGTTTCGGTTATTCAAAACAAGTTGATGAATGTGGTGGGTGGTTTCATGGGCAAAGGTATTATCGCTATTGGGTACAATACGGTTTTTATTGGTGGTTGCCCCTCCATAGCTTGAAGACATACCTTGAATAGATTGCTCTAACCGACCATCTGCAATTCTGATGCCAATTAAATGCTTATATTCAGAGATATCCGTAACAGTGCCGGTAATAATTTGATGTTTTCCGCCCCGACGGATAATCTCCGACAAAAAATCTCGATACGGCAAAAGAAATTGATCGATCATATTTTTTTGAGCTGTATTTAATTTTTCTCTGCCGATTATGTACTGATCACGTAATTTTTGGTATTTTGCTTTTTCGGGGTCGGTTTTTAGCAATTTGTGGATAAAGAAATCGGGCTCTGTTATGGATTTATCTTTGAGTTTCTCCAGCATGATCTGAGCCGCTTCAATCACATTTTGAGGGGTGGTTGTGGCATCTGCTTTGCTAGAGGAGGTAAGCGTTTTAAACACGTGCTCTTTATAACCTGTTGCATATTCTCCTAAGGAATACACCCCCATTTCACGAGCTAGGGGATGAAACTCGTTGTTTTCAATAATCTGGGTTAGGTGTTTGAGACCTTTGGGTGATTTAACAGATCCAAGTGCCCAGGCAATAGCACGCTGGGTGTTGGGGGTGGCATCTGCTTTAAGCAAGGGCTCAACCAAGGTGGTTAATTCCGAGTCTTTTAAAACGCCTAACAGTACAATTGGGTATTTCAGTTCTTCTTGCTTTTGAGGATCTGGATTGGTTTTTAAAGCTTCTAGCTGAGTTTGAACTTTCGGGATCAATGTGTCCCAAAAAGGAAGCGTTTTGTTTTTAACATAAATGCTGTGAAGGGTTCTTAATGCAGACAATTTCGAGGGGCCTCCCTCTGAGCTTAAAAGCTGGGTGGAAACATTTTGTAGGTGTTGCGATTGTTGTTGGGGCGTAAAAGAGGTAAAACAAGACCCTAAAAGTGTACTGCCCCATTTTTGAATATCCCCATCGGAGTTTTCAGCCAGCAGTTTTGAGATGGGCTGGAAAAAGCGTTGGGTATTTTGTGTGAATTCATTCTGAAAGTGATTGCTCTTATAATAGGCATATAAACCCAGAAGGGCTCGTTTTTGAACTTTGGTATTAAAGTCTTCCCGGCTAAGCTGGCCATTTTTGAATTGGTTTGAAAGGGTGTTAAACTTATCATCATTAAACCGAATGGCATTGGGGTTTGGATGAGCCACTTCGTCAAACATCCGATTCACCCATATTGCATCTAGAATTACCCGTGAGCCCTGGTCACCATTGACGGCATCATTTCTGAGAGTGCTCCAATACCCTTGTAGTTTGGCTAACCCTTCGCTACGCTTGCTAGAAGTAACCGGAAGTGATTCCAAGTAAGGAAACCAGCTTTCAATATTCTCATAACGTTCTTTGTCAGCCTTGGTTAATTTATAATTTGTGGTTTCTTGTGGAATTGCGACTAAAGAGAGGGGAGATGTTTGGGTGTGTACTGAATGACCCAAAGCTGTAGATTGCAAAGGTGGCGTAAGTGGTCCGCTAATTGCACCTAAAGCCATGGTTAGCCAAATAACACCCTTCTGAAAAGCTGATTTTGACGTTTTTTGTTTTCCCGCAAAGACAGGTGTGGTGAGGGGCTGTTTTTGAAAGGTGTCTGATAAGTTGGGGGATTGGAAAAAAACAGGCTGATTTTTTACCCTGTTTTGTGGCATAAACAAGTTTTTTTGAGCTACTGCTCCCAGCGGTTTTTGAATGGATCGCACGCTTAGCCCCCTGATATCCTCAAACCCAAGTTCCCTTACAAACGAAGGGTATTTTTTTATTTATTGATTCCCAACAAGGATGATTGTTTTACAAAACTTATGATATGTCAAGCTTTTGAGTATTTAGCTATATTAGAATTTAAATTTGAATAATTTTTCTTGAAAGCGGGAGATTTCTTGGATACAGTAATCGTATGAAACAAACTGAAATTGTTAGCGCAAATGCGCCCCAAAAAGTTGGATTTGTTCACCTGGGATGTCCTAAAAACCTGGTGGATACCGAAAATATGCTGGGCCTACTTCATAATGCAGGCCATAAGGTTGTTGGAGATGAGTCTGAAGCCGATATTATGCTGGTGAATACCTGCTCTTTTATTGATAAGGCACAGGAAGAGTCTGTGCGAAACCTAGTTCATCTGGCAGAAAATGGTAAAAAGATTATTATTACAGGATGTTTGGCCCAAAAATTTCAAGATGAATTACTGGACTTGATTCCAGAAGCCAAAGCCCTTGTGGGTACGGGGGATATGTCTAAAATTGTAGAGGTGGTCGACAAAGTCAGCCGTGGCGAACGTGTGATTTCAATTACGCAGGATCCCACCTATATTTTGGAAGATGATTCCAAACGTTTGCATATTACGGTGGGGTCGTATGTATACGTTAAAATCGCCGAAGGCTGCGATTACCGCTGTTCTTTTTGTATTATTCCTTCGATGAGAGGGGATTTTAGAAGCCGATCTCTCACTTCCATTGTAGAAGATGCCAAACGATACGCTGAAAAAGGGGTTTCTGAATTGATTTTGGTGGGGCAGGATACCACCAGTTATGGCAAAGAGTTTGGGGCGAGTCTACCGCAATTGCTGCGGGAGCTGAATAAAGTGGATGGCATTCAATGGATTCGCTTTATGTATGCCTATCCCAACTTGGTGAGTGATGAATTGCTTGACACCATTGCAGAATGTGAAAAACTGGTGAAGTACTTGGATTGTCCGCTTCAACATATGCATCCTGAGGTTTTGAAAAGAATGCGGCGCCCGGTGATGGATCATGTGGCCTTTGTCCAGCGGGTGCGAGATCGAATTCCCGATGTAAAAGTGAGAACCGGGCTTATTGTCGGGTTCCCTGGTGAAACAGAGGCGCATTTTGATTACTTAACGGAAAGTATTCAGCAAGTAAAATTTGATCGCCTTGGGGTTTTTGAATACTCAGATGTGGAAGGGGCGCATAGCCAGGGCTTAGATGGGAAAGTATCTAAAAAAGAGATTCGACGTCGTCGAAACAAGCTGATGGAAATTCAGCAAGGGATTTCGCTCAAAAAAAATCAAGCGCTGATTGGCCAAGCTTTGGATGTTTTGGTGGATACCGCTGATCCAGACAAAGGGACTTTTGAAGGACGGACGCAGTGGGATGCGCCTGAAATTGATAATCGGGTTTTAGGGAAAGGCCCTGCAATCCCCGGTGAAATTGTTCCTGTTGAGATAAAATCAGTAACCCCTTACGATTTAAAAGGTGTTGCCCAGTTTTAGCCACTGACTGAAGTGAGCGAGATAATCCTGGTTAGTATTTTAGCTTAATAGATCTGCATAAAAGGTGGATAAACGGTTAAAATAATCTGCCCTGTCTTCTTCAAGTTCTTCGTTGAAAGGGCCTGTTATCTGGATTTTGTGCTGGGGACAGCCCTGAGCAATGAGCATGTCTTTGACCTCTTGTGTACGAACCAGAAAGAAAGTTGATTGTTTAAATAAGCAGGATATGGGGGTCTTAGAACGCTCATAAACTTGTTTGAATAAGGTTGCTTTAGCGTCATTTTCAATGAGAATAATCAGGGGGATGCTGAATTGGTCAAAAATGGTGAGTAGATCCAAGGTATTGGCATCAAAACAAATTTGAAGCAGCTGGACTTGCCATCGTTGAACTTCATTGAGAAGCATCTCCGGACAGTAGTTATAGAGAAACGGTGACTCTTTCAAGAAATAGGCTTTCCAAATTCTTTTGAAGCCCCCTAGGGAGCCACCAGGGGTAATGGAATGAAGGCTTTGCAGTGGAAACATGGTGACATTTTGAAGAGATTGGTAAAAAATTTGAATCTCAAAATCTTCAAGACCAATGATATCCCGATACAGTTGCTGTGCTTCGGGCTCTAAATAAATAGAGGTATATATGCCGAGAACCGGCTTATCCAAGAATGTGCTCATAAAGGCTATAAATCTTTGTGAGTGTGTGCTGTATTGTAAATTCGTTGAGAACCCGTTCTCTTCCCGCTGTTCCCAAGGATTCTCTTAAACGGGCATCTTCAATTAATCTTTGGATGCCTTGGGCCAGGTTATCAGGAGAATCTCCTTTTACGAGGATACCGGTTTTATTGGGAATAATGATCTCCGTGGCTCCCCCGGAGTTATTGGCAACCACAGGAATTTTCATGGCCATGGCTTCTAAAACATGTTGTGGGAAGGGATCTTTCGGATTGGGTGAAACCCAGATATCAATTTGTTGAAGCAGATTGGGTAAGGCCTGTTGCGGTGGCGTTTCAATAACACAAGTGTTTTCTGTTAGTCCAGATGCCATGATCTGGTGCTGTAAGGCCTTTTGGGGACCTAAAACAATGAGGGTAAACGGAATGAATTGCTGTTTTAAAATTGAGCAGGCGTCTAAAAGTTCTCGAAAGCCCTTGCTTCTTTTTCGTTTCCAAGCGCATCCAATAATACAGTGGGTGCTGGGAATTTTAAACAACTCCCTTAGGGCGGGTGCAGGATCCGAAAACTTTTCGGGATTAAAAAGGTTCGTATGGACCCCTGGGTAGAGGGTTAAATATTTTTCAGGCTGGCGTTGCCAACCAGGGAATTGCCGTTTTACAACATCTGATGCGCAAAGCACCTTGTCAGAATATTGAGAAATCATTTTGAGGGTTTTTAAAGTACTGAGTACGCCAAATACCCTACGATTCCCAGGTAAAATATCCTGAATCTGCCAAAGGTGGGGACACCCTGTTTGGTAGGCGGCATAGGCTCCTTCAAAACACACGATACTGCTAGTATGAATGAGATCAATTTTTTGTTCTTTAACGAGCTTAACCACTTTTTCGCCACGGGTTTGCTTCCATAGCCACCAGCTTAGGCGTTCCCCTAATTCTTGAAGGGGAGGGTACTCTCCTTTGGAGAGTTGAATTTGTTGCAATGTAATAACCGGATATTCCAGAGCTTCAACCGCATGTTGAAATGCCCCTTCCTGATGGACCGTAACCACTGCATCGTAACGACTACGATCAAGGGATTGGAGAATTTCATAAACATTGCTTGGGTCGCCATACGTATTGGGAGTATGGCACACAAAAAGAATTTTTCGTTTTGCAGGACGATTGGCCATGGGGGCCTACTTTCTGATGAGCTATCTCAAAAATACTTCCCCAATGGACTTTAACCATAAAAGCGGAATGAAATGAAAAAGGGGACCATAGGCTTATTATAGATTAAAATTTGCCCCTGGATAATGGCATTCCTCAGTATGCACGGAATCCCATGAAATT
Organism: Vampirovibrionales bacterium; assembly: GCA_025449835.1. Lineage (GTDB taxonomy): Bacteria > Cyanobacteriota > Vampirovibrionia > Vampirovibrionales > JAGQHJ01 > JANWIO01. Next base: position 553 of record JANWIO010000110.1, on the reverse strand, counting down.
CGGGTCGTAATTGAATTGTTTTTAAGCGTGTTTAGGAAGAATTTGCTCTTTGAAACCTTTTGGGCTATAGCATTTAAATAAGAGGAGAAAAAAGGTTTCGTAAGGCTGGACGAGCCTTCTGTAGTCGTTAAAGAAAGTATCCATTGTCTAAAGGATCTTTGTAGAGGGTTCTATGGTATAAATATAATATATTTTAGATGAAGCTAAGGGATAGGGTTATTGTGTTACCGGTTGTCACGGCGGATATTTTAGAAAGCTTAGAAGAAGTCATTCAAGGGTCTTCCGATGAGTGGAAACGAGAAATGGTTCACCATCTTAAAGAAGATAACCCAGAAGTGAACTCATTATTGTTAAACTTGGCTCAAGACTCTCCTGATGCCAAGAAAGTTATTTTGGCAGGATATTTGGTTTACAAAGCACTCGAAATTGCAGATCAAATTCAAGATATTTAAGTGACCGTATTTGCTGCTTTTACAAAATGCAACAAAGAAAGCCAGTTAATTATTGGATGCCGGATCCTGCAAAAGAACTTTTGTAATGAGATATTCTCGTT
>JANWIO010000109.1 GCA_025449835.1 Vampirovibrionales bacterium | reverse complement strand
GGCTGGTGGCAAAACATGCAACAGCAATGGCAACAATGGTATCAGCAACAAATGGCAGCACAAAGTCAAGTACAGCCACCCTATACCCCAGCAATTGGGACCCAACCCTCTATGACCGGTGGTCAAGGAATCGGTCCCCAACCAGGTGCAGGTAGCGGAGGAAACCCTTGGGGTTCAGGTGGCCTCCATGGTGGCTATTGGGGTAGCTGACGGAATCTTAACCAGTAATAATAGCGTTTATAAATTTTATAGTCTTAGTCTTTAGTCTTTGTTCCCACAAATGCCAATTTCTTACTTTCAATAAACAGTTAAAGGACTCCGTTCTGTGTTTTAAAAACATCGCAATATCCTGACACGAAGATTTGAATTCAAAAATAACCCCAAATAATGCATTGACACCACCCAATGCAGTATTTTCATCCGCAAGAACGCCTCAAAATGGCTTTGCAACAAAATGTATCAAATTCTTAATTTATTCTAAAGAAAAAGGCAATTTTGCCCACCTCGATGTTTTTATTTAAATAGAGAACATTATAAACTTTTTATTAATTCGAGGAGTCAAAACAAAACAGAGGAGGAGTGAAGACCACAAAGCTTTTTATCCCATTATCAATCTTTTCAAAACCACATTTTTACCAACTCATTACCCACACTGGTGAGATATTGCAAAAAGTTATTCACATGCTTTTTTCAATATCTTCCCAATAAACAGCAATACATAGAACTCTGGTGAGAGGCCCAGAAAAGAAAGAGCGATTGAATTTTATATTCATCGCTCTTTTGAGTTTTTGCATTTCGTAAACTCGAATGGTGCGTTATTTGTTTCGACAAAATTAGTTGCACAGGGCCTATACCTGCCCTGAACGCCCCTATTTTTAAATTATTAAAAAACATTTAAAACAAAGGGGCTGTTTAATAAGCCGATCTATAATAAAAGCGTAAAGCAAAGATTTCTTTGTGTTTCTCCCTCTAAAATTGGGACATTTCAGTTGCATATTTTGAAATTAAAAAAGGAGTGTGATGTTGTTATGAAAATGATTCATTGGTCACCCATTGAAGAAATGACCCTTCTACAGGATCAAATTAATAAAATATTTGAGCCCAGCCCTGTGTCAGAATCGCCAAAAACGCTGAACTACACATTCCCGGTTGAAGTGACGGAAACACCGGCACGATATCTGGTACGGCTCATGGCGCCTGGGATTGATCCCGATAAAATTGAACTGCAAGCCACCCCCAAAGGGCTTACCGTTAAAGCCGAATTCCAGTCACGGAAACTTGAATCGGATGAAACCCTGGTTGTCAATCAATTTCGATATGGCCAGTGTTCTCAAAGCCTGGCTTTTTCAGAAGACATTCATCCTGAGAATGTGGAGGCCCAGTATAAAAATGGCATTTTAGAAGTAAGCCTTCCCAAAACCGAGCATATTCACCGAAAATCGATTCAAATAAAAGTCGCAGAGTAGGGGGGCTTTTGCCCCCTTCTTTTTTTTGGGTGAATAAAAAATTTTATCTTTTGTGGGGAACATTTTTCCAGAAACTTCGTCAATAAGCAATAGGCGTTTTAACCAACCTGTTTGATATCGTCTCTCAATCTGTGAGACTCAGAAGAGCGGTGTGTGGTTCTGAAAGTTATTTTGGGTTAATCAAATTCTTCTATGCAATGAAAAAACATTTTGCTCCTCAACATCGTAGGAGCGTCTTAATGTTCCGCAAAGAAGCAACGAAAGGAGTCGAGATAAGATGTATTACTCAAATGCTGCATACCAAAATATGCGTAAATCATCTCACCAAGAAGCTTTGTTAAAGGATTACTTATACGAAGGCCTTTTATCAGAGCCATTTGATCTATTTGAACTATGTGCTCTGACGGATCCTTATCCTTGCCCGCAATCCTCTTAGGGCAAAATATTGATTTGTAACAATTACAGCCCTTGCCAATCATAAAATGTGTCCCTAGCAGCACCTGGTGGAGGAAGGACGTTTCCCCTTTTTCCACCTTATTTTTTACATTTAAATCAGGGCATTTTGTAAAATTTTAAGGGCCTTTTCGGGTTTTCCAGAATCTAAATACAGCGACGCAATATTTTGAAGGGTCTGACGCACCCCATCCTTGTCATTTTGAAGACTTGCCGTCTCAAGAGATTGCTTGTAATAGGAAAACGCTTGGCTTCGCTTTCCATCTCGTTTTGCAAGGGCGCCTAAATTACTGTAAATATCACTGGCCAGCTTTGAATTATTCCCTTGAATTCGGCTCAATGCATCCTCAAAACTATTTTTGGCATCTGTTCCCTGACCAAGCCGCATATAAAACATGCCCATCTGGTTTAGAGTAGCGCCTTGGGCATCCACATTGCCCAATTGGGTCTCCAATACCAGAACTTGTTTGAGCGAATCCACGGCCCCATTGTAATCGCCTTGCTGACTTAAATTCATTGCAAGGGCATTGGACACTTTGGATTGAAGTTGAGGATTGTTCGCTGTGGATAAAACCTGATTGGCTTGCTTATAAAAGGCCTCTGCTTTATCCAATTGATTCGTCTTATCCATCACCTTCCCCATCTGATATAAGACTCGGCCTTGCACCTGAGGAACGGATTTTCCTTGCAACTTATCTAAAACCCCTTGATAATCGCCCATGGCTTGATCCGTATCCTGGGCTTTTAGAGCTGTTTTGGCATCCTGGAGTGACTGTTTGATAAACTGTTGGTCATCTTGGGAAATTTTGCTATCCGAAAGCCCTTGGGTTAAAGTTTCTGACGGCAAAGATGGCCCTTGCAGTTGATTTGAACCTACATTTTGGGGTGGATCTACTGAAATCGGGGAATCGCTTTTATAGTTAATGGGTTGTAACAACAAGGCATCCACCCATTCTCGAACCACATGAGATTTTTGTCCTAAGGTGGTGGAAATAAACTGATCCAAGGTGTCCCCAGCAATGCGCAGATTTTGTTTTACCAAGCCTGTTACGGGTTGTGTAGACTGGGACTGGTGTGCAACAACCTGTAGATACGGTGCAACTTCATCTCGAATATTCTGAGAAACCCCCAGTGCATCCATGGTGCTATGGAAATCGGCCAATACCGCCCGAATTGAAATAACCCCACTTTTGGACTGATCCTGTAACGCCGCTAGGGTACGGGATTGCCCTTGCCCTGCATCTTCCTCTGAAGCGGACATCCCTGTAGAATTCCGCTGAGGAGCCAATGGAGGCGTAAACCCCATTTGTCCCTGGGGATTATAACTTTTGAGTGGTGCTGTATAAATTTGTGTGACCATCTTCTCTCTTCAGCTGTTTTTCCTCTGATGATGATATCGATGGGGAAGCATCCAAACTTCATTTTTTCGGATCAAAATCCTTCGTCCAATGGAGACCCTTCATAAGAAGTGTAATGCATTGAACGGAATTTTCAGTTTTCTCACATAAAAATGCTGACTGAAAGGCTCAGATTCATGCCGAAAAAAACTTGCTACAAAGAAGCCGAATGATGCAGTAGGTTATCAAGAATGGCCTTCCCCCCACGCTCTAAAATTTCTTGGGCAATTGCTTCTCCAGTTTCTTTCGCACAATCCGGCGTAAAATCACGCTCGGCCAAAATGATTTCAACACCATCGGGATCAGAAACCAGCCCTGTCATGTGAAAACTGTTTTTCCCCACCGCCATTGCATAGGCCGCCATTGGGATTTGGCATCCCCCTTGAAGGGTTTTTAAAAATGCCCGCTCGGCCGCAGTACACACCTGGGTTTCTTGGGGAATGAGTGGCTTAAAGCGCTCTACTAAGTTTTTATCTTGAAGTTCAATGGCCAACGTTCCTTGACATGGTGCGGGGAGCATCTCTTCAGGTGTAAACGTGTGAGTAATCAAATGCTGTAGATCCAGTCGATATAGCCCAGCAGAAGCCAACACAATGGCATCATAAGGGCCTTCATTCAGCTTTTTCAAACGCGTCTGAACATTTCCACGAACCACCTGAATATGCAAATCAGGACGCATTTTCTTTAAAAGTGCCCGACGACGCAGCGAAGACGTTCCGATGACTGATTCACTGGGCATTTTATCAAAAGGTTCACCTATTTTGCTGATAAAAGCATCTAAAGGAATATCTCTTCGGCCAAAAGGCAATAAAAATAAGTTTTCAGGCTGCTCCGCCGGCATATCTTTCATACTATGAACAGCAAAATCAATGTCTCCCTTCAACAAGGCAACCTCAAGTTCTTTCACAAAAAGGCCCTTGTCTCCAATTTGAGACAACGCCGTATCTAAAAGAAGGTCTCCTTGGGTTTTATACGTTTTAAGCTCAATATTGAGTCCCGCATATTTCGCAGTTAAGGTCGCAATCACCGTCTTCGTTTGCACTAAAGCCAAGGCACTATCTCGGCTTCCGGCCACTAAGGGATTTTTCATAAAGCTATTTTCTAGAGGCTGGCATCGGAACAACGTTGCTTCGAGCGGAAGAAGACCGTATCCCTTCAGACTGATTTTCAGCCGCCTCTTCAGAATGGCTTCCGCATGATGGCACCGAAGCCGGTGGAATGTTAAACAAGCGACTCAACAACTCAGCCTGAGCATAAATTTCTTCTAACTGTGGTGTACTTCGCAACTGCACTGTCGGATCATGGAGAATTTTATTTACTAAATGCCGCGATAAATCATCAATAACACTACAGCTTTTATTCACATGAGGACACATGACCTGAATTTCGGCAATCTCCTGACGCCGCATATCATCTACACGAGCTCGTAATTGAGCAATCATGGGCATTGCAGGGCGCCCAACATACCATTGATGATATTTTTGATACTCCTGCTCGATAATTTGATGGGCCTGCTGAATGAGTCGAACCCGATTTTCACCGGTATACCCAGAATACCCAGATAAACTATCGGTGTTATACAAAGAAACGCCGGAATACGTCCCAACAACAGGATCTACATTTCGAGGAACTGCAATATCAACAATTACTTTTGAACTATTAATCCTCTGAAAGAGTTCTGAATGAAGCACAAAGTGTGGTGAACTGGTGGTTACAAACAATGTATCATAGTCTTGAATAATTCGTTCTAATTCATCCCAGCCAAACCCAGGAAAACCATACTTTTGAGACAGAGAAACCACTCGTTCAGGGGTTCGATTCACAATCACAATCTGCTCATCTTCACGTGTCTCCACGGGAATTGCAGATTTTAAGGAGGCCATTAAAATTTCGGCCATCTTCCCGGCACCAATCAGTGCAATTTTACGATTTAAGAATTCCGGATGATGGGTCGAGGCAAAGTCAAAAGCAGCCTTTGCTACACTGATATCCCGATTTGCAATACCTGTCTTACTCCGAACCGCTTTACCAACAGACAATGCCGTTTTAAATAGTTTTTCAATAATTTCTCCTGAAGACCCTACCAACATGGCGGTTTTCAAGGTCTCTTTAATCTGAGCCATAATCTGGCCTTCCCCCAGCACCAAGCTATCCAGACCGGAAGCAACACGGAAAAGAT
>JANWIO010000108.1 GCA_025449835.1 Vampirovibrionales bacterium | reverse complement strand
TGAAATCTGGAAAACCATTGAGCAGTTTAAACGGTCAGCCACGGTGATTTTAACCACACACTATATGGAGGAAGCCGATCGTTTGAGTGATTCCATCTTGATGTTACATCATGGGCGGGTGGTGACCTCTGGCACGTCTCAATCGCTTAAAAATGCTCTTTCGCCCAATAATCGTTATGAAATGGTGTTTAAAGCAGCAAAAGCTTACCAATATCAACAAAAATTTGAGTCTTTTGTACAAGAAGCCAAGTTGGCCACTCAAATTCTCCAGATTCAACCCTTGGATGATCACCGGATTGCGTTTCAAGTGAGCGATCCAGAAGTGATGAAGCCGCTTTTAGAGCAGGTTCAGTTGGTTGATCTGTTGGAATTTGGTCCCTTTCAAGCCGATTTGGAAGATGTGTTTCTCTCCATTGCTGCGTCCCCTCAAAATGATGAGGAGAACGCCTAATGAGTTTTTTACATTTTCGTCGTGGGGTTTTTCCCATTTATGCCAAGGTACTGCGTCAGGAATCTCAAAGTTGGTTTATCGAGATGCTGACCACACTTGCCATCCCCATTAGCTTTTTTCTGGCCTTTGGCTTGGGGCTTAGTGGCTACATTAAAGAGGTGGGTGGTGTTTCTTACATGGTGTTTTTAACCCCTGGGTTGGTCACCATGACCGTGTTAATGGAAGCATACCGAACAGGTGGGTGGGGACTCTGGTTGGATCGATGGTATCAAAAGATGATTGATGAATACCGGATTAAGCCCATTACGACGTCGGATATTATTATTGGTGAGATTCTGGGTGGGTTTACGGTGGCTTTGATTAAAGGGGTCATTGTCGCCTTGATTTTAAGGATACTTACCCCCGTAGCCTTGCCATGGCACAACGTTTTTGTCTATATTTTGTATTTGTTTCCCGGCAGCATTCTGTTTACCTGTATTGGCACCATGGTGGGGACCTCTTTTCGGAAGCCGGATCAGATTGCGCAGATTCAAACCATTGTGATTACACCGTTGTTATATTTGGGCGGGCTATTTTTTCCCATTGATCGCTTTCCGGCTTGGTTTTTACCCATTGTACGATGGTTTCCGACAACAGCGTTGTTTGATGGCGGGCGTGGGGCATTTTTAAATGGCCAAATTAATTCGTTTTATCTGATATTGCTTTTTGCAACGGCCTTGTTGAGTTTTTGGGGGGCCACCGCACTCTTTAACTGGAAACTCTCCGAATAATTCACCTGCAAAGTGAGTTGTCTTTCAGTCTAAATTGGTTGGGCAGGGCCTGTATCCTGCCCTGCACCGACCCTTTTCTCTCCAATAAATTAAGTTAATTGGAGGGTGAGGTTTGAAATACGCAAAATCAGGTATGCTTCCCGGTTTGTAAAGCAATTGCAATATTTAGGCCAATGAAAATAGCTCTTTTTTCACTTAAACCGATGAAACAATGAATAAAAAATCATTTAAAAATCCCTATTGAGGTGGTCCAAAATACAACGCGATCGTTTTTATGCAAATAGCGATTGCCTTTCATTTAAAGGTAATGTGGTGAACAAACCGTGTAGATTGTGGAGAAATAACCAATGTCTCAATTTGTAAACCAGATTTTGCCATCTTATGTTGCTGGTGCAGGATTTGTGAAGGTAAAACTACCGTTAAAGCCTTCTACACAAGAAAACCACTTGAGCCAAGAAAACAATCCCTTTCAAATCTTGACGGAGGGGGATCAGTTTTTATCTCGTTCGTCAGCTGCTCCAACAGAAGCGCAGACCCCTATGGCCTCTCGGCTGTTAGGAAAGCATTTGTTTGTCTAACGGTTTGAGATTGGTGTGTTTATAAGATTTCTAAGCTGTTAAAGTGTGTCATGGCTTTTTCCGGGCCTTCTTTAATCCATAGCTCGATGGCTTTTACAGAAGCCTCAACAATTTTAGGCAATTCTGCTTGTTCCTCAGGGGTAAAGGGGGCCAGCACAAAATCAGCCAGGTCCCATTTTGGCGGGGGGTTCCCAATGCCGATTCTGAGGCGGGGAATATTTTGTTTCCCCAGCACTTCCAATACCGATTTCATTCCGTTATGGGAGCCTGCACTGCCTTCCGCCCGCAACCGGATTTTGCCAAAGGGTAAAGCGGTGTCATCATAAGCGATTAAAATCTGATTCAAGGGGATTTTATAAAACTGTACGAGTCGGATGACAGCGTTTCCTGAGAGATTCATGTAGGTGAGTGGTTGCGCAATAAGCCCTTTTTTGCCTTCAATGGTTCCTAATCCCACAATGGCTTCCATTTTTCGTTCTGTTTTACCGTTAATATGATGCTTTTGCGCCAAATTTTCGACACACATAAATCCAATGTTGTGTCGGGTACCAGCATATTGACTATCGGGATTGCCAAGCCCAACAATTAAGAAATCATAGCTCATAACGGTGTTACCAACTCAAAATACCCTTTAAATCTTTGTTAAGCGATAAAACGCCGTATAAATACAAACGGGGAGGGAACAGACCCGGCTATTAAAATCATTCCTTTTGTTCCACTCCGATAAGGTTTCTTCAAGCCATTTTAGCAGGAAAATGCTTTGGCGCAGTGGCGCTTTGTTGCGAACGGCAAATAGGGTTTTTAGGGTTAAGAATTGTAAAACCATTGTTAAATCCTGCGAAAAAACAGCAATTTTGGCTTTTTGAATGTTTTTATTCTAGTACGAGAGAGCCCAATGATGGGTTGTGCAAAACAATTTTGAAAGAGAGACTTGAACGTGTCCAACGAAGACAGTTCCCTTCATTTTGGAAGTCTGTTTAATCTTCTTCGCCAAGTGACCACCATCAGTCGAGATGCTGCCAGAGAGGTGGAAACGTATTATTTGGCAAAAATTCGAGAGGAAAATGAAAAAGAGCTCCTCTATCAGCTGCCTTCTGTGGGATTGGAAGGAGAAAATATTGCCTGTGTGGTTCCTGTAACGGTTATGTTTGTAGACTTACGTAATTTCACGGCCATGGTGGAGGAATATCCTCCGAATCAGGTGGTGCGTCAGTTAAATGAATATTTCTCCAGTATGACGCGGATTATCGTGGAGCATGGCGGGATTTTAGATAAATATATGGGCGATGAAATTATGGCCTATTTTGAGTGCCAATCTCCGCTGGAATACCCAAAAGCTGCAAATAATGCGGTTTGTGCTGCCATTAAGATGATTCAGGTGTTGGAACGCTTAAATGCCACTTGGCAACAACGGGGCTGGAGCCCTTTGAAAAGTGGCATTGGCATTAACAGTGGCCCAGTTTTAAAGGGTAATATTGGCTCGATGGTGAAGATGGAAACAACGATTATTGGCGATACCGTCAATGTGGCCTCTCGCTTGCAACAGATGAATAAAGAGTATGACGCCCGGCTTTTGATTAGTGCCAGTACTTACAATCTTATTCAAGGCGAGTTTCCCGTTAGGTCTCTGGGCGAACTAGCTATCCGAGGGAAACGTAAGCTTGTTGGTGTTTATGAATTGGATTTACAGGCCATTACCGCTTATGAGAAACAATACCTTAGCCAAGATCAAGGGTATCCCTCATCGGGTTAACCTTAGAAGATTGGGTTTTTCTTTTACTTTCTGGTTTCAATGATTATTTCGTAGCCCAACGAAAGATTTTCCATCCTGCAAACGCTGCAATCGCCAGTGGAATTGCAGCCACGATAGCGCAACAGCCTCCTATTATAGAACATGGCTCAAAGTTACCAGTATTGGAAGTTTTTGCTGATTTTTGAGCTGTCGCCTTTTGGGCCGGTGGGTTGGTTTGAATGCCTGAAAAACGATTGGTAGTGATTGGTTTTGCTCCGATTGCTGGCGTTAACATGCTGCTTTCTCCTTGTTTTGCTCAATCGTGGCGTATCATTTTCAATCTGAAGACGGCCATGATTTTGTTATAGACTGTATGCTTACTAAGCGTTCTCAATCATGAGTTGTGCTATTTTATAAAGTTATGTAAACACTTTCGTTGGGTCGGGTAAGCCCGCTGTTCTTTCATCACACAGGCGTTTCGCCTATACTTACGTTTGAAAACGGTCAATGCTTTAGTCGTCGGTTAGAAGAGGGTTTAAGTGTGGTTAAAACAAATGAGAACCTGTTGGTTGAGCTTTCTGTTATTGGAGAAATCGCTTCCCCCACGTTGAAGCAATCTTATCGGATTCAGCCGGTATCCGGCAGCCCGATTCAACTACCAAGCGTTGGTGGAATTAGCTATAATGCCAATATTGGGGATCCTGCTGTTGGAATTCTTGCAGACCATGTTGAACCGGGGGTTTCTCTGCGAAATCCTCATGAGGCGAGTAATCGGGCCTTAAATACCTTTGCGTGTATTGGCAATATCGCCCACGTTATTTCTGGAGCAGCGAAAGGGGTAACGGGTTGGGTAACGGGAAAACATGGCGGGGTGGAACACGTGATGATTTATTTTCCTAACCGTGCCGATTTAGACAAGATGGTGATTGGCGATAAAATGCAAATTCGATCCATGGGAACAGGCCTTAAAATTGAGGCATTTCCTGAGTTAACTATTTTAAATATGGATCCTGCCTTGCTTCAGGAATTAGCCGCTTTTTCACCAGCTCAGGATCGCTTTGTTTGCCCGGTGACCCACAAAGTGCCAGCGTATCTGTTGGGAGCTGGCTTAGGCGAAGAAACTTGCCAGAGTGGAGATGTGGATATTCAACTCTTTGATGAGGATGCGGTTGCCAAATTCCAGTTAAACTCTTTGCGTTTTGGGGATTTGATTGCCATGGAGGATTGTGATCATCGCTATGGCCGTATTTACCGAAAAGACTGGATAAGCATTGGCGTGGTAACCCATAGCTGTTGTATTCAGGCAGGTCATGGCCCGGGTGTAACCACCATTTTAACGGCACCTAAACATGTCCTTGAAGTGAAGATTGAAGCCAATGCCAATCTGAAGTTCTTTTTAAACGAGTGAATTCTGCTTGTTCAAGCAGAATTCACTAAAACATTATGAAATTAACCTTGTTGAGAAAGAGAATTCTAAACGATACCTTCTCGAATGGCTTTTACAGCAGCTTGTACGCGGTCATTCACGTAAAGTTTTTGCAGAATATTGCACACATGGGCTTTTGCGGTATGAACGCTGACAATTAGCTCATTGGCAATTTCTGTATTGCTCATGCCTTCTACCAATAAACGGAGGACTTCCATTTCCCGTTCAGTTAGCTGGGCTTTGTTAGCATGTTGCCCTTTGGTGGAAGATGTTTTGGGCTCGTTTGGTTTGGGGCACAACTTTAAAGCCACTGACGCAATGGCTGGGTCAAGCCAGGCTCCACCTTCAGCCACGGTTTCAATGGCTTCAGAAAGACGTTCAGAGTCAATGTCCTTTAAACAGTAGGCATTTGCGCCAGATCCAAGGGCTGAGATGACTTCTTCTTCTCTCTCATGAGAGGTGAGAACAACCACTTTTATATTGGAGTCAAAAGCTTTAATTTGCTGTGTGGCTTCAATTCCGTTCATGCCAGGAAGACCTAAATCCATTAATACAACGTCTGGATGGAGACGTCGAACAAGACTAAGTCCTTTTTCTGCATTTTCCGCTTCTCCGATCACTTTCATATTCTCATATTTACTGAGAAAAGACCGGATTCCCACCCGGGTTAAGTTGTAATCCTCAATAATAATAATGTTAATCAATTTATTTTTAATGGGTTGTTGAGTGACGTTGTTAACAGGTTGAGTTGCCATATTCATGTAAATTACCCTCTTAATTACTCTCTATCGACGATATTTGGATTCTTGATTCACCGGAGTTCCTTATAATATGGAAATTTTTTGTATCAATACAGGTCTGTCACAATACAAAAATGTACCCCCTATCAAAAATAGGACTGTTAGGTTTATACACTTTAAACTCAATAGTTTCACTAACCCGATTAGGCAATTTTGTATAGCCTGTTTTTTCAGGCTTTAGATGATTAAAATGGTTGTTCTCATTCCTTTCGGCTCGATAAAAAATAATTTCTCATTCAAAAGAAGGAAGTAAGCCTTGTTCTTTAATACTTGTTTTAGCGACCTCTTGGTAAAACAAAAAATAAAAAAAGAAATTTTAAGGCTTTCGTTTGAATAGCCAAAGGTAAAGAAAAAGCTTTTCTCTGCCTTTGGAAATGCTTGCGTATAAATTTCTAAAAAATTTCTGTTGTTTTTTCCTTGCTTTTATTGCTGGGTTGGCTTGTTATTCCATTAATATTCAGCCTTAAAATGGGCCGACCTAAACAGTTGGATAAAAAATAAAAAGCGGCCTGAAGCATATTGATTTTCTGAAGATTGGCTGAGTACGAAGGCTTAAACGATTTGTAAATTTAACTGTTATCTTGATGGGCTACCTTGAAACTGCTCTATTGACTAAATTGACGCTTGATTAAATTCTTGATTAAATCCCACCAAGTCAAAATAAAAAATAATTAACATGTTATTCGTGTTCATAAAAATGGATCTGATAGAGGTTTCAAGAACAATTTTAAAGGAGGTGTGGCGGTAATATTAATTTTTAATCAATAAATCAAATCGCAAAATACCTTTATTTTAAGGTTTTTTGTCGCAATGAAAAATTTAACTAGGAGACTCATTTCGTTATTAACTTAAGTAGATAGTTATTTATAGAGAAAGGAAATATCCATGATTAAAATCAATAAAAAAAGTTTGCTTTCATTAGCGATGACAGTTTCTTTAATCGGAAGCTACTCTGCAATGAGCATGGCATTTGCGCAAGATCAGAATGGGAATGCTTTATCAAGTCATTCTTTTAATGATAGTGCCAATACAGCTACGAATACAAATAGCAGTACGAATGACTCGTTAAACACACAGGTTCAAAACCAGGCGAATAAAACAGCCACAGATTCTTTCAACTCAGCTACAAATTCAGCAGATAACAATAGTACCAATACAGCTACAAACACAAATGCGCCGAATAATAGCACCAATACTGCTAATAGTAATAATGACCCGAATAACAGTACGAACGTTTTGACCAAAACGATTGCACCCGATAACAGTACCAATACTACGGATAGCAACAACGACCCTAACAATAGTGCCAATAGCTCATTTAATAAAACATTGAATGATTCTTTAAACTCCTCCAAATCGGTTGATGTGAATAAGAGCACCAATGGGTCATTTAATTCAGCCGATAACAATAGCACCAATACGGCTACAAACACATCAACAACAGCCCCGGATAACAGTATTAATGGGTCACTTAATGATAGTCATGACAATAACAGTACCAATGGTTCCTATAATAAAGCAGTTGATGTAAACAAAAGCACCAATGGCTCATTCAACTCAGCATCCAGCAATGCTGCCGATAGTCATGACAATAACAGCACCAATGGTTCCTATAATAAAGCAGTTGATGTGAGTAAAACGGTTGATGTAAATAAAAGCACCAATGGCTCATTCAACTCAGCATCCAGCAGTACTGCTGATAGCCAAAACAATGAGAGTACCAACGGATCCTATAACTCGGCATATGATAGCCATGCCAACAACAGTGTTAATACATCTAACAGCAACAATGACTATCAAACAGGCCAAATTAATGCCAATGATGGGTCTACAAACTATGTGAAAAATGCTGCTGCTAATGGATCTACATTGCAAGATGGCGATGTTTCCGGTGTAGTGGGTGGTAATGCTACCACTGGTATGGCAAGCGGTAATGCCATTGTTGGAACGGGCAACATCGAAGCTCAAGGGGGCAACGTGTTAACAGGTAGCGGAAGCCTCTTGGGGAACATGCAAAACTCCGTCTTTGGTAGCGGTTTCTCAATGAATAATGTTGGTGTGGGCGTTGGTGGTAGTGCCAATGGTGCTTCACTCAATAGTAGTGCCAATTCTCTCAACACGGGTACAACCTACAACCTCAACTCACTCACTCATTAAAAATACATCAAATTACCTGGGTCCCTTCTGGGATCCAGGTAATTTTCTCCACTGAAGGAGATTGGAGAAGCACTTCCAGCAAACCCCACGTGAGCGAAAATCACCACTTTAGCAAACAGGGATAGGAGCGGGATATCATGAGTCCATGGAATAAGCTGACCAGATCGAGAAGATATTATCAAGCTGTAACCCTCAGTATTGTAACCAGTTTTGCCTTACTTGCCGGCCCATTGGCTTTTCAGGCGAGTGGGCAAACAGCCATTTCTAATTCAATTGTTCAGCCAGGATCTGCTGGCGGAACTTCAACGTCTTCCAGCAACTTGGTTGCCCAAGATACAGGCGTTGCTGTAAATGGAGATGCGAATGGCTCTTCAATTAACAGCAACAAAAACACTTTAACAACAGGTACTAATACGAACCTTAACCTTGTGGCACCGACTGTTGTTGCCCCCAATGCGGCTCAGGGTGGTGTTGGTGGAAATGCGGTTTTAATGCTTCCTCGGAATCCATTACCCTTATCCAATGCGGCTTTAGGGCGTTCAAATTTTGGTATTCAATTCGGAGTGCAAAATAATCCTATTTTAGGGGGTTTAGGTGGATATGGCGGAAATAGCAATGCTTTGGGGTGGTTTTTACAAGCTGGTTTAACCATTCCATTTGGAAAAATTCCAGACGGTTATAAAAATCAGAATGTGGATCGTCTTGATGATATGCGTCAGGCGGATTTAGAGCGTCGTCGGGATGTTTTTGGCAGGGCAAACCCTGACCAGGCGAATCAGAACAAATACAATGTTAAAACCAATGTAGATGGTCGAATTACGAGTATGGGCGCCTACAACTATGCCACCATTCCTTCTGCAAAGATCGATTTGCCTCAAGGTTTGCAGGAAACAACGTCTGCAGGTGGGGTTAAAGTGCCACAAGAAAAATTACTCGCCATGACACCGGGTATTGTTTACTCTAAACCATTAAATGTTGGGCAAAAAATTGGTGTTATTGGGGTCGGGGACGAGTATCAATATTTAGGTCACATCAGTTCGGGTTGGATTAAGATCTTACTGCCAGATGGTCAATCTGGATGGACCAGTACTCGTTTTGAATACATTAAAAATGATTATACCGAAGTGGATACACTGACCTTGGTACCTACAAAGTCAAGAACACAGAAGACGGCAATGAGTATCTCATTGGATACAGGTGTTAAACAAGGAAGGGTAAACCGTGAGCAATAAGTTGATTCATTTTAAAGAAAACGTTGGTTTTTGTTCTCGAAAAGCCTTTAGGTTGCTTCTTGTGGCAGTTCTGTTTAGTGCTCTTTGTGGATTAAAAGCGAATGCTCGTTCTCTTGTAACACCTTGGAGTTCTGAAGTAAGCCTTCAAAACTTGGTGTATGGTGCCTCTACGCCTTATGATGTTGAAGAAGCTGTGGGAAAACCGCCAGACAATGTTATTAAAGATCAGCAAATGTATCCTGTGGTTGAAAATTATTACTATTACGATAAAACGGGGGCGGCATCAGTTTTTATTTTTGAAAATAATTTGTTGGTCGGGTTGTTCTATAAGTCCCCTCATAATCAATTTATTGATTTAACCTATTTCTTGACGAACGTCGGTGATCGGACCCTGACCTCGCAGATCATGGGTA
>JANWIO010000107.1 GCA_025449835.1 Vampirovibrionales bacterium | reverse complement strand
TTCCGAAATGTACAACACCTTGCATCATTTCAACCATTGTGTCTCGTACTGTGCGTTTTAAAACAACATGTTGTTGCGGTTGGTGTTGATAGAGGACCCGACCCTCCCGATCCACGATTTTTTCGATGGCGTAAGGCTCAACATAAACTCCCTTATTACTCAGGATACTAAATGCTGTGGTCATTTCCTTAAGGGTTACGTCCGTGGCTCCAAGGGCAAGGGGAAGTTCTGGTGTCATGGGCGATTGAATCCCCATTTTTTGCGCTGTGGCAATCACCGCTTGTGGGGTTAAATCTCGGGTTACTTTTACAGCAACAATATTATTGGATTCCATGAGGGCTCGCGCCAAGGTCATGTATCCTTCGTGGTTTTTTTCAAAATTCTGAGGACTCCAGTTCCCAAATGTGATAGGAGCATCTTTATAAACCGTCACGGGAGTCATGCCTTGCTGAAGGGCTGTTGTGTAAACAAAAGCTTTAAAAAGTGATCCAGCCTGTCGATGGGCCTGATATACCCGATCGTATTGGCTTATGGAATAATCTTTTCCGCCTACGTAAGCAATAATGCCGCCATTACTGCCTAAAGAGAGAAGGGCCGCTTGTTGTTTTTTACCCGTTCTGCCAAAGGCTCGGCTTAATCCCCGAACAGAAGTGTCTGCATAATACTGGGCTCGGGGGTCTAATGTGGTATAAACTTTTAATCCTTCCTGCCAAAAGGTTTGTTCGTCCATATCCAGTAAACTCAGGGCCCGTTGAATGACATAATGGTTAAAGAAAGGGGCTTTATCAGCCGATGCACTGGATTGTCCCAAGGGGTTTAGGTGGAGATGTTCTTTAGACAGTCGCTTTGCAGCAGATGCGGACAGTTTATGATCTTCTACCATTTTTTGTAAAACTTCGTTACGTCGTTTGATAGCGAGGTCTGGATTGGCAAATGGATTATACAAAGAGGGAGCTTGTGGTAAGCCAGCCAAAAGGGCACATTCCGCAGTATCGAGTTGATCTGGTGGCTTCCCGAAGTAAATGTTACTGGCAGCCCCCACACCGTAAGCTCCTTCTCCAAAATAAACATTGTTTAAGTAAAGGTCTAAAATCTGATCTTTGGTGAGGTCTTGTTCCAGTTTAATGGCCAGTAGCGCTTCTTTGACTTTTCGTTGAAGGGAGCGCTCGTTGGAAAGGAAAATGTTTCGAGCCAATTGTTGTGTGATGGTGCTCCCACCCTCGTAAGCACCATGGTGAATGATATCTTCCACCAACGCCCGCATGGTTCCAACGGGATCAATGCCATGGTGTTCATAAAATCGACGATCTTCAGTTGCAATAAGAGCATTGATAAGGGCATGGGGCATTTGGGCTAAAGGAACCGGTTTGTGCTGGAACATGCCGTAAGACATGATGACTGAGTGATCGTCTGCAAGAATTTGGGATGTTTGAGAGGGCTCAATCCCCTTTTCTAATGTTTCTCTCACATTGGGTAGTGTTACAGCAGTATAGGCAACATAACCACCTGCCATAAAGCAAAGAATCAAAACAATGATGAATATTCGATTTAGCACACAGGGTCCTCAATTAAGCGAGGGTTTTTTAGGGAACGACTGCTTGGTAAGGATTATAGCGTAATTAGTCAGTCTATTCAAAGCCCTATTATTTGATATTTTTAGGTTGTTACTGGATTAAACATTGGGAGTGTCTTTGACATGGTTCTCTTCGCCTATCAAGCGGCCTTTAATCTTTTTGTAGGAATAAATTTGCTTGTTTTAACCTTGTTTCTAGAGGAGAAATTTTACAATATTGGATTTTAAAAAACGGAAGAAATTTTTTCAAATGTAAATTTTTGTTAATTCTTTCAATATTTCGGTCAAAAACAAGCAATTTTAGGGAAAATTAATTTTTTATTTAAGTTAAAGATACATTATATATTCCCTTGGATAATTTGAAGTAAAAAACGGGTTTTTCAAGGATAAAGATGAGAAGAGATAGCAACAGATGGCATCGACTTATTCATATTTAGACCCAATGAGTGCGTTAAATATGACGGGTATTCCGGGAGTGACGACAACAACGTCTACTGACCCGATGTCTTCTGCCGGTCTTGTCGCATTGAATGCGTTATACCCTACTACTACCACCAGAAGTGCTGTCGATACATATATTCCAACATCTTACACAACCGTTGCGACGAATCCGATACCAACCTATACATCTACGTATGTCCCGCCAGCGACTTCGTATTCTGTTGCCAGTACGACACCAACCTATACATCTACGTACGTTCCACCAGCGACTACGTATTCTGTTGCCAGCCCGACACCAACCTATACGACTACCTCAACAACATATGGGACTTCTTCGAGCACTTCTGCTGCGAATACATATGCGTTAGCATCGGCAATTGCGAATGCATTAACTTCACCGAGCACAACAACCACCAGAAGCGCACCAACGCCGACACCAATCCCGACGCCGACGCCAATCCCATCGCCGACACCAATCCCGACGCCGACGCCGATCCCATCGCCGACACCAATCCCGACGCCGACGCCAATCCCATCGCCGACACCAATCCCGACGCCGACGCCGATCCCAACGCCGACGCCAACACCAACGCCGACGCCAACTCCAACACCAACGCCAACTCTAACACCAACGCCGACGCCAACTCCAACACCAACGCCGACGCTAACACCGACGCCGACACCAACACCAACACCAACACCGACACCAACACCAACACCAACGCCTACACCAACACCGACGCCAACACCAACTCAAGATAAATCAGCAAATAATACTTCCGCTAACTCCCTAGCTCCCTCTACGTTATTGGCACTTGCTTTTGCCATGTCTGGAGGATCAGGTTTTGGCGGATCTGCGGCTCCTGTGTCAGCGACACCTGTGAGTAATGCATTTTCATCCAGTGGGCAGGTCAGTTCGAATCTTCTTGCATCAGCTTCAAGCTTTGGTGGTTCAAATTCTGTATTTTCAACTGCGACCCATAGTTTATTCGCAGCCTTATCACCAACCAGTAACACTACATTACCAACAGCTTTCCCAACGGCAACCAATTTTTCCAACACAAATAGGGCAGTTGCTTCAGCAGCTCCCCAAAATTCATCAGATATGGCGATGAATTTGATGTTCGGTGTTATACTGAGCGAGCTTGTTTCACTCTTGAATGGCTAGTTTTAGAGATTCAAGAACGCATACGCACTAGCTCTGTATTAATTAATACCGACCTTCTTCTGCATCTAACAACTGGAACCAGCTTTGAATATAGGGGCGATTAGGTGCAATTTGGCGTCGCAAGTTTTCAAAGTAGGCTTTGGTTTCAGCGTCGGCTGGTCCAGTCCAGCGGGCTTCGTATGCCCAGGATAAGAGTTCTTCCGGTGTTCTCTCCGTACTGTGTTGTTTTACCCAGGCCAGCATGTCTTGATCTGATTTTCCTTGAGCCACTTGTTCTTTAAAGGCATCTGCATCAATGCTGGTGAATGTAAAAAAGCGCTGATCCAAGGGGCAGTTGAAATTGTATTCGCCGTTGGTACCCGCTAAGGTTGCTCGGCATTTATCTAAAATGCGGCCTAAAAGAATATACTCTCCCACCAGTTCATTTGGGCTTCTTGGAAATCCTTTGCGCAGATCTGGTGCATTTTGTAATGTTGCTTGTGTCATTTCGTTTGCCTCCTCGTTGCTTAATCCTTAAACGACTGAATCATCTTGGATAAGTGTTCATTATAGTCCAAACACTGTGCCAATAATAGGTGAGATTGAGGTGAAGAAGAGGAGGGGCAATGTTTTTTGTTCTGGAAAAACGTAAAACTTTCAATACGCTATCCGGGATATTTTGTGGTATTTTAGATTCTGTCTCGCTAAATCAGAAGAGATGGGTCATTGAAAAAAGTAAAAGCGTTTTGTTGGCTTTTAAAGGAGTTTAGTGATGAAAAAAAATAAAACAGCCACTTCTTTAGCATTAGGATTATCTTTGTTGGGTCTGGGGCTTTTGGCTTCTACACCTGCTATGGCAGTTTCTGCAACCAATAGTAGCCTTTTTCATATTAGCGAAATGCCTGCACCGCAGTTAATTGCTGAAAAAAGTGGAAAATCATCTTGTGGGAGTGGTGCTTGTAGTAGTAAAGCCAAAAAAGAATCTCATCAGGCTGTAAAGAAAAACACTGAGCACAAATGTTCAGCCGGAAAATGTACAACAGGTAAATGTGCTGGAAAAACCAGTAAAAAAGCAGCAACAACCAAAAAGTCTCCTGAACACAAGTGCTCAGCTGGTAAATGTGCCACCGGCAAGTGTGCAGGAAAAAGCAGTAAAAAATAAGCTCATTGTCAGCTTATAAAAATGATTAGCGTGTCTCTATCGCCTTTTTAAAAAGGGATTAGGGACACGTTATTCTATTCTCAAGGCAAGGGCTTGTTTGTTGAGGCATTCTCGATCCATTGTGAGAGTTGCGCTGGTTTTGTTATGATGAAACTATCTTGAGATTTGTTTGAAAAGGGAAGCTTTTTCTGGAAATGTCGAATCTTCTCAAAATCAACACCCGAATTTTATCAGGCCTGAGTGTGGGGGCTGTGGTTTGCGGTGCGGCTATTTTGGGAGGATGGGCTTGGTTTTTATTCACGGCTATCGCTTTTTACCCGATGGCCTATAAGGAAATGCTGGCATTAATGGCGGCAAAGAATATTCATCCTTCAAAAATGACGGTATGTCTATTTAGTGCGCTTTTATATTTATTTGCCTTCTTTGGTTTGGAACGGCACTTTGAAATTATTGTGACAGTGGGGATTATTTTTACTTTTGCGTGGTTACTGTTTCGTAAGAACCCGGCATCCATTTCGGATATTGGTGGCACGATTTTAATGTTTTTTTATTTGGGTTTTTTACCGGCACATTTTATTTTGTTACGGGGCCTGGGAGCGGATCATATTCCCCAATTTTGGTTACAACCCGGCTTAAAATATTTGTTTTTAATTTTACTTATCGTCAGCGCTTCAGATATTTTTGCCTATTACGGCGGAAAACGCTTTGGGAAAAAGCTTTTATCGCCCAAAATCAGTCCTAAAAAAACCATTGAAGGGGCTGTTGCGGGTACTTCAATGGCGATTTTTGTGGGTACCATTGCGGCATACTTTTTTCAAATCTATTGGTTTCATGGAGCCATTCTGGGGATTATTATTTCGTTGGTTGCACAAATGGGAGACTTGTCAGAATCGTTATTGAAACGCGATGCCGGCTTAAAAGATTCTGGGTCATTTATCCCCGGCCATGGTGGATTATTGGATAGAACAGACAGCTATATTTTTTCAGGAGCGGTGGGGTATTACTATATTGTTTGGTTTGTTCTGCATCAAGGCCTAGCCCATGAAGTTTTAGGGTTTTTTGGCCGATGAAAGATGAAACTCGTGACGAGCGACTGAAGGCATTTTTAGAGGATCTAGGGCTTGAGGTCTCAGAGGATTCTTTGACGCTGTTTGATCAAGCATTAACCCACAGTTCATATACCTATGAGAACAAGCTTTCCTCTTTAAACAATTATGAGCGCTTGGAATTTTTGGGAGATGCGGTCCTCAAAATTATTATCAGCGAATATCTTTTTGGACGTTTTCCATACTACCGAGAAGGTGAACTGACCAAAATTCGGGCAGTGATTGTCAGTGACGCTGTACTGGCTGTTTTTGCAAAGCAAATTGGGCTGGGAGAACAAATGCTTTTGGGCCCCAGTGAGGACAAAAGTGGCGGACGTAAAAAGGTTTCCAATTTGGCTTGTGCTTTTGAGGCATTGTTAGGGGCGATATTTTTAAGCGGTCAAATGGCATTTGCAGCAAGATTTATCGCAGACCTTATGGAAGATGAAGTGACCAAGGTTGACTTAAGCAAGACCAAGGATAACTATAAGGCGGTTTTACAGGAATTATCTCAAGGGGATGGGATGGGCCTCCCAGAATATAAGACAATTAAAGAAGATGGACCCGCCCATCGTAAGACATTTCATGTGGAAGTGGTGATTCAAAACGAAGTGTTGGGACGCGGTCACGGAAAATCGAAAAAAGAAGCCCAGCAGATGGCTGCCAAGATGGCGCTGATCTGTCTCAACCAGCTTTCTGAAGAGGAAGTGCTTTAGGCTGCTTGGGGCTTTCATTTAAAGTGTCTTAGCGATAGAGTGGAGTCAGTGTTTAAAATAACACACTCGGCACTGATGAGAGGGTAAAAGCGTATCCATGCTATGCCAAACTGTTTTTAAAGGTCAGCCAGCACTCTTAGAAACGCGGATGCAGCTTGAAACCGTGTTACTGGATCACAATCCAGAAACGTTGAAAGCATGCAGTGATTCCGGCGTTCTGGGACAATTCATTCCAGAATGGCAACGGCTCACCAGTGCGTGGAATATTCAGCACAGTGTGCATCATTTTCCGTTGGATATTCACACCTTAAAAGTGGTGGAGCGAACGCGCAAAGCGTCCTTTTTTAAAGAATTATCGGAATACCAGCAAGTGTTAACCTTGATGGCAGCCTTATTACACGACATTGATAAAAATACCGGTCCGCCCCGGTTAAAAGGAAAGCTTCCCATTGATAAGCTTCATCCCATTAAGTCAGCAGAAATGAGTCGGGATATTCTTACACGTCTTGGCTATCCACCCAAGGCTATTCAGCGGATTTATGCCTTAATTCATCACCACCAGGCCTTTGGGCGCCTGTTTATAATGTTTCCAGATGGTGCTCCACGCCATGCCCTTGAGAGAATCGCCGTAAAAATTAGAACCACCACCTTATTGTATTGCTTGCTGGCATTGTCTGAAGGGGATATTCGGTCGGTCAAACGAAAAGATGCGTTATATACCTCCAATGTGGCGGTTCGTTTACCGGAATATGCCCAGACCGTTCATGAGGAGATTCAGAACTTTCGGCAACATATTCCCCTGATGTCGCAAAATCTCTCTTTAAATTTGGAGACCAAGCGGCTTGTATTGGCGGAAAGCGCATGTTTTGTGTTGCCTGGTGAAAACTGGCTTGATTTACTCACTCGTTTGGAGCGTTTGTCTTGGGGCGGTGCAGCGATTTTGCCGTATTATCAGTCATTGACCCGTCTTAAAGATCAACAGGTGCAATGTGCGGCATTAATCCGTTTTTTACCGGAAAACATTGCTTATTGGGGGCCTCAGCCTGAAAAATCAATTCATACGCCGTTTGGATTAAGTTCCATGGATATTTTTTATGGAATTTTGCTTGGAAAACCTATGCAGCCTGACTTATTAACGACAGATGAAATTACTTTTATCAAGAGATGTCGTGATTTTCATAAAGAATTAGATCCGTTATTGGATACGGTGAGCAAAAAACAAGGTTATGACAATTGGCTTGAAGCTATGACAGCTTTTGAAGAAGGTTGGTTTGAGCCCTCTGAAGATCCCATGCCGTCTGACCCCTTGGTACTGGCATGCCATGCTGCTTATCAGGCCCAGTTTGAAAATCAACCTACAATCGGTGTGGGCACACGTTCTATTTTAATGGGATTTTATCACGGCGGGGGGCAAAGCCCGGAATTACCGGGTCCTTGGCAAGCAGTTCCTGTTTTTATGGCGGCAGAGACTTGATGGGGTAAGAAAAACCTTCGCCTTGGTCAATTGTGTTTGTCTTGGTATGATTGGGGGACTGTTTTAGGGAGGTATGATTATGAATCGTATTTTTGTGTCTGGCGGAACGCAAATTCAACAAAATGCTCAGCAAGGTTTAAAAATAAAACCCAAAAAGTTGACTCGGTTTGGAGAGGTCTCTGACAAACTACTCTTTCAGAATTCATCTGAGGTCAAACGTTGGTCGCCGAAATATTATGGATCTCATCGGTGGTTACCCATTCATTTTGCGCTTCTCAACCAAGATTTAACCCAGCTTCAGAAATCCATTCACAATGATGCGGATCTTTATGTGAAGACCAAAAAGGGGGAGAATCTACTGCATTTTGCCATTGCCACTCAATGTGGTTCCGAAATCATTCAGTTTTTGATTGACAAAGGGCTGAATAAAGACGCTCGTTTTAAGGATCCACATGGCATGACCTGGAGTGCTTTAACCTATGCCAAGCATTTTCGTCATAAAAGTGGGGTTAAAGTCCTGCGGCAAAACGGTGCAGCCTATCCTTTGAAAGATCGATGGTCGATGCTGAAACGGCTTGTAAATCAATATCGTCTTGCTTCTTTTCAAAAGAAACCGTCGTTGTCTTAGAAGAATAGCTCGAAACCCTATTAACTCTTCGCCTTTGTATTCAATCTGGGGCTAAAGCGGCCTTGGTTTATCTAGAAAATAATATGTATTTGTTTGAGCGAGGGCAATTTTAAATTGCCTTTGGGTTTCATTATGCTGCAAGTGTAATTTTGGAGTTCGCAAAATGAGACATGTTCAGATATTGGTGGTCTTGATTATGTTGGGTTTATTGAGTGGCTTGGGCGTTGCCGATGCTGCACCGGGTTACTCTCCATTAATGCCGTCTCAGTCTTATTTTATTGTCAAAAATAATCCAGATATGACAATTTACAGGTTATTTCTAGAGCAAAAACCCAATGAAGGCGATTTTGGTCGCAATGGTTTGGTTGTGCCCAGCACGTTTGATTCCATGTGGCTTCGCCCATTCCAACAAGCAGCCAACACCTTGGCAAAAGCAGTACACCATTAATACTGGCGTTTTATACTTTTATTGTGTAAGTTGTCCTGATTATTCGCCCTGGCTTAGAGAATAACCTTTTTGCCCATCAAAAGTACACAAGTGTTCCGTTTTGATGAAGTCCAGCTTGGCTTGTTCAAACCGCTGTAAGAGTGAAACAACCTGATGATGTGTCACCGAGCCACCTTCGGTGGACATAAATCGGCATCGCCAGTGATCGGTACAGAATGTTTCAGGAAAGCTATGCGGCCAGACTTTTGTGCCACGGTTACTAATCATGGTAAGTTTAAGACCGTCGCCATTGAGCTGTTCGAGTTTGCTACCCAGCTCTTGGGGTAGGATATCCGGATAGTCCACATAGACGTCTACGCCCACTAATGCTTTTTGGGAGCGAGGCTGTACAGAAAGTTTGGATTCTGAAAATCCTTCAGGAGCGGATTGGTAACTAACCGGTTTTAGTTTTTGTGGTTTTTGACCCAGTCGAGCGACAACCGCATTAGAAAATTCCTTGGTGCCCACTTTTTCGGTGCTAATGCCATCTTGATAGATGTCATAGGTGTGAATTCCATCTTCAATGGTTTTGAGCCAAGCGTTATGAACCTGTTCGGCAACGTCGGGCTGGTTAATATGAACCAACATCATAATGGCGCCCAGCAATAATCCTGATGGATTGGCTAGGTTTTGACCAGCACGTCTTGGGGCAGAACCGTGAATGGCTTCAAACATGGCGCATTTATCACCGATATTGGCAGAGCCTGCCAAACCGACGGATCCGGCAATTTGGGCTGAAACATCGGAGAGAATATCTCCGTAGAGGTTTGGCATCACAATAACATCAAAGTTTTCAGGTGTGTCGGCTAATTTTGCAGCACCAATATCTACAATCCAGTGTTCATTGGTGATATCGGGGTAGTCTTTTGCAATTTCATCGAAAATTTTATGAAAGAGCCCATCGGTTTCTTTTAAAATGTTGTCTTTCATAAAACATGTCACTTTTTTACGATTGTTTTTCCGGGCATACTCAAAGGCATAGCGAACGATTTTTTCAGAGCCCGGACGGGTAATAAGTTTTAAGGCTTGAGTCACCTGTTCCGTTTGACGATATTCAATACCGCAGTAAAGATCTTCCTCGTTTTCCCTTACAATGACAACGTCCATGACGGGGTGCTTGGTCTTAATGTATGGATAGTAGGAAACACAGGGGCGAACATTGGCATACAAGCCTAAAGTGGCTCTTGTGGTAACGTTAAGGCTTTTAAAGCCGCCGCCTTGGGGGGTGGTAATGGGTGCTTTTAAAAATACTTTGGTTCGACGGAGGGATTCCCAGGCAGCAGGCTCAATACCAGCAGAAATGCCTTTATTATAGATTTTTTCACCAATTTCAATCTCTTCAATATCCAGCCGAGCCCCGGCTTCTTTGAGGATATGAATGACAGCACTCATAATTTCAGGTCCTATCCCGTCTCCATAGGCGACAGTAATTGCTGTGTTGGTTTTTACCGCTGTATTAGAGGCCATCATTGTAAAATACTCCTTTGAAATAGATGAATAAATATAATTGAAAGCAATGACTTAAACAGAGAATTCTGCAAACGCAAGAAAATTCTATTTTATCTATTATCCTCTCTCAAGAGCGACAGAATGTCTACCATAACCTTGACTTAAACCCATTCTGTATTGAAAAGGACTTTGGCTTGGTTTTACTTCCTGATTAATACCTTGAGATTCAAAAGAGTGCAAAAGACATTGCCCGTTTATCCCATTTCGCCTTTTTGCCTTTGATTTATTTTGGGGGGCAGAAATACAATTTTGCGGATTGCCTCATGGCCATATTAACCTGTGTTTCGAGAGGGAGACGCTTTTGTTGTTGGCACAAATTTTTCATCGAGCCGATTTTTGGGGGGAAGACCCAGCGTGTTGAATAACGTTTCCAGTGAGCCGCAAATCCCGCTTCGTGAAGATTCTCCATTAAAAACCGTTGTATCCGAAGGGAAACGCTTTCACCGTGGTGTGATTTTCTCTTTGGTGAAGTATGGGGTTCGCCTGGTCACCGGATTTGGGTATTGGTTTCTCTCGGCGCATTTACTGGGAGCAGAAATCATTGGAATTGTTGCACTGTTAACCAGTATTCTGGGATTGTTTCGTCCAATGACAAGCTTTGGCGAGTTGTTTTCTTTGGTTCCAGCATTAAATCGGTATAACCCCACTCAGTTACAGGTAAAACGCATGTTTTGGATTGTGCTGGGTATTTCTACTTTAACGACACTGATTCTCTCTTTTCCTTACGGCGTGATTACCAGCGCTATTTTGATTCATATCTATCACCAGGCCAGCTTGGTAAAGCTGTTGCTATTTTACATGATCGGGTTTTACAGCATTTACAATCTTTCAATGATGTTGGGTGTGCCGTTTGTGGCCTATCAAGAGATGAAATATAGTGCATTTGCCGAACTAATGAGTGGGTTAACCCGTATGGTAACGCTGGTTATTTTTGTTTGGTGGTTGGGGCGAAACCCGGTATCGGCTATTTTATCCCAGGTGCTTGGCTTTCTAGTGGCTGTTATTGTTTTGTTTATTCTTCTTCCTCGTGTTTTACCAGGTAAAGAAGGTGGTTTCTCCAGGCCACAGTTTAAACAGGATTTGAAGGAAATTTACCATTACAGTTTTAAATTAATGCCTGGCACGGTGAGTATTAGTATTTTGCAGCATGCCGATCGGCTAATCTTGGGGTATTACACCAGTGCTAGTTTCTTGGGTATTTATAGTTTGGTGTACTCTCTTTTTGAACGGGTTTTAATGATGGGAACCAGCTATGAGGATATGGTTTTCTCCAGTTCATCCCGAGCCCATGCTTTGGCCCAAGAAGACATTTTGGGAAGTATTTACCGATCAGCACTTCGCACCTCTATTTTCTGGGTGATGCCATTGGTGATTTTACTGGCGGGGTTTGCCGATTCGATTTTATCGTTGTTTGGTTCTGAGTTTGTTCAAGGGGGGCTTGCATTGGCGATTCTCTTGGGAGGAATCTTTTTTGATAACTTTGGACGAATTACCACGGGAATGATGGGTGGCGTTAACCGTCCAGGACTCAAGGCAATCATTGTGGGACTGGGGGCTTTAACCAATTTAACCCTTAATTGGGTGTTGATTCCTCAGCTTGGGATTGTCGGGGCAGCCATTGCCAACTCTTTGGGATATGTTGCAACGGCGCTTTTATGTGCATTTTGGTTGGTTGGCTTTTCCAAAGTGCGTTTTTTCAATCGCCGATTTTTAGGGCAGTTGCTTTTGTTGGGAATTGTTAATGGCTTGATTTTCGCTGGATTGATTCTGTTTAAAACCTGGGTTTCATGGGGAATCATCGGGTTTATTTTCTTTTCAATTCCCACAGTGGTACTGTATTACGGCTTAGGGCACCGGTACTTTTTACAGCAACCTGTTTAATCTTTGGGAAAAGCGATTTAATGGGATTCATGGTGCCAGGGAGAGTCTTCCCGGTCAAACGTGTTTTCGGTTATGACCATACTACCGCTGCCATTGAGATCTTGAGAAGCAGGTGAGCCTTGGAACAATTGGAGAATCCTAAATAGGAAGAACTTGATCAGGCCACATTGCCAAAGTGAAACGATTAACAAGATAATGCCAACAAGGCTATTAATAATTACTAAGACATTATAGCCTTTCAGTAGAAAACTATTTTGTGGATTATGAGGATCGATATAGCCGGCTTCCAATTGACCTGGGGGATATTGCCGTAAAATATTGTTTACCCAACTTAAACTGCCAGTATGCTGATCATCCAAGCCCAAATGAGGGATCGGCCAGGCGGGTGGCCACACATGATCTCCCTGGTATTGCTTGGAGCCAACGGCGTATATATAAGTGATGTTCGCAGAATATCGAAGGCCATGTTTGGTATGGTGGGCTTGAGGACTGGCACTGATAATCGTCACCGTGATGGGTTGGCTAATGGTCATTAGATGATACTCAGACCACAGGCCATAAAGGCCAAAGCATGTCATGATCAATGCAATAAAGGCTGTAAGAAAATAGTGAGGTCGTTGGGGAAAAGGATACATGGCAGATTTCCTTTGAATTAAAATAAGAGACGTAACAATAAAAGTGACACAAAAAATAATGATTAGTTCATTGGGGTGAGACGATGGTGGAGACATGGTTTAGTCCCATATCGGATAAAAATGTGTTGTAAATTTGGATATCGACCGAAAGCGGTGGATCTTCAATATCATTTGAGAAGTAAGTGATTCTGTGAGCCAGTGGCTTGTGCTTGGGTACATTCTGTTGAACAATACCAATAGGCTTGCCTTATTTAAAATTGAGATGATGTTGAAAAACAATAGACCAACCGCTGAGGAAGAACGGCTTCAAGAAGATCAAGACCGGGTGGCTCACTGGAAACGGTGGGGGCCTTACTTAAGCGAGCGAGCATGGGGAACGGTTCGAGAAGATTATAGTGCGGATGGAGATGCATGGCGTTACTTTACCCATGATCAGGCCCGTTCTAAAGCGTATCGCTGGAGCGAAGACGGTATTGCCGGTATTTCTGACCGGCATCAATACATTTGCTTTGCCATTG
Source organism: Vampirovibrionales bacterium (assembly GCA_025449835.1). Classification (GTDB taxonomy): domain Bacteria; phylum Cyanobacteriota; class Vampirovibrionia; order Vampirovibrionales; family JAGQHJ01; genus JANWIO01. The sequence goes on along the minus strand of JANWIO010000107.1, from coordinate 51,259 downwards.
CCTTGTGGAATGGTCAGGATGCCATCCTAAAAGAGAGGCTTTTCGGGTTAACCGGGAAAGAAGGCAACCATGGTGAGGATGTCAAAGAGTATTATTTCTATCAGGATAATTTGCCCAGCCACGCCTATATGAAGTTTTTGTATAAATACCCTCAGACGGCTTTTCCCTACGAGCAACTGGTGGCTGAAAATGCAAAACGAAGCCGGTATGACGCAGAGTATGAGTTGTTGGATACAGGGGTGTTTGAGGACAATCGTTATTTTGATGTTTCTGTGGTCTATGCCAAGGCGGACATCAACGATATTTTGATTTGCATAGAGGTTGTGAACCGTGGATCCCAGCCTGCTCAACTGGATTTACTGCCCACAATCTGGTTTCGCAATACCTGGGCCTGGGACACCCAAGCTCCAAAACCCGCATTACTGCAAAAGACTTTTAAAAATGTTCCAAATATTGCAACAGCTGAGTTGCAGCATGTTTATTATGGAAAATACTGGCTACATTGCCAGGGACACCCAACACTTTTATTCACAGAAAATGAAACCAATACTCAACGGCTGTATGGGGTTCAAAACAAGACACCCTATGTGAAAGATAGCATTCATGAGTACCTTGTAAAGCGAATTGAGACGGCTGTGAATCCAGCGCATTGCGGGACTAAAATGTCAGCTCATTACAGGTTACAACTTGAACCCGGGGAGTCGCAAACCGTTTGTTTGCGCTTAACGGATCAGGATATGTCTGAAAATTGGGAAACCATTTTTGGTCCGGATTTCGGCAGTCTCTTCCAGAAACGTCAACAAGAGGCGGATGATTTTTATCATACTGTTACGCCGGAAGGACTTTCTGAGGCTGAAAAACAAGTGATGCGTCAGGCCTTTGCAGGCTTACTATGGTCAAAACAGTTCTATCATTATGAAGTTCGGCGATGGCTACAAGGGGATATAACAATGCCAAAGCCTCCAGAACAACGTTTACATGGTCGAAATCATCAATGGACGCATATGTTTAACGAAGATATTATTTCAATGCCGGATAAATGGGAATATCCTTGGTTTGCAGCGTGGGATCTTGCCTTTCACTCGATCCCTTTGGCCATGGTGGATCCTGATTTTGCAAAAGAACAGTTGCTTTTATTGCTCAGTGATTGGTATTTACACCCGAATGGACAGTTACCGGCCTATGAATGGAATTTTAATGATGTTAATCCGCCGATTCATGCCTGGGCGGCGTGGCGAGTGTTTGATCTGGATCGAAAACGAACCGGAAAATCCGATTATTGCTTTTTAGAGAAGGTCTTTCAGAAGCTATTGTTGAACTTTACCTGGTGGGTGAATCGAGAAGATCCACAAGGGCTAAACGTTTTTCAAGGGGGCATTTTGGGCCTTGATAATATTGGGATTTTTAACCGGAGTGAACCCTTACCCATGGGGGGAACCCTAGAGCAATCGGATGGGACCAGCTGGATGGCCATGTATACCTTAAGTCTCCTTAGAATTGCTGTGGAGCTGGCTGTAGAGGACTCTGTTTATGATGATATGGCCTGTAAGTTTTGGGAACATTTTTTGTATATTGCCCATGCCATGAATCAATTGGGACAAAACAGTATTGGGATGTGGGATGACCAGGATGGATTTTATTATGATGTTGTTCTTCAGGGGGATGGAAATCATTTTCCCTTGAAGATCCGTTCCATCCTGGGCTTGATTCCTTTGTTTGCGGTTGAAGTGATAGAGTCGGAACGGCTGGCCAAATTGCCAAAACTCACCGATCGGATGAAATGGTTTCAAGAAAATCGCCCAGACCTCATCCGGGATTGTGCTTGTATGGGGCTTCCTCAAAAAGGAGGTAGGTCTTTGGTTTCGACTATTGATGATTTACGATTACGGGATCTCCTGAAGTGGTTGTTGGATGAAGCAGAGTTTCTGTCGCCTTATGGTGTCCGTTCTCTTTCACGGGTCTATCGTGATCAGCCGTATCAGTTAAACCTCTATGGAGAAATGTATCAAATTGATTATGAGCCAGCTGAATCTACAACCGGTTTGTTTGGCGGTAACTCTAATTGGCGTGGCCCTGTGTGGTTGCCGTTAAATTATCTCATCATTGAGTCATTGTTACGGTTTTATCATTATTATGGAGAAGTCTTTAAGGTAGAATGTCCAACAGGCTCTGGAACATGGATGACCTTGTATGACGTGGCTGAGGAGCTCGCCCATCGGGTACTTCGCATTTTTCTCCCTGATGCCACAGGACGTAGGCCTGTGTATGGTGGAACAGAAGCATTTCAATCGGATCCCTTGTGGAAAGACAATCTTTTGTTTTTTGAATATTTTCATGGGGATAATGGTGCTGGCATTGGTGCGAGTCATCAAACCGGCTGGACTGCCCTTGTGGCAGCGTTAATACAACAGTTTGGAACAGCATCCAACGTCTCAACGTCTAACATCGCGGTTGGTGCTGTTCGTTCTCAGTAAATTGGAGAGGAGAAAACAATCATGAAAGCAATTGCTGTTTATCCCGGAAAACCCCAAAGTGCTCACCTAACAGATATTCCAAAACCTTCACTTGAAAACATCCCCAATGGGCGAGGCGTGTTGGTGAAAGTGTTACGGGTGGGGGTTGATGGCACTGATAAAGAAATTTACGCTGCCGAATATGGTGCCGCTCCAAAAGGGGATGACTTTTTAGTAACGGGCCATGAGAATTTTGGACAGGTTGAAGCGGTGGGTGCCGATGTTACGGAGTTTAAGCCAGGAGATTATGTGATTGCAACGGTCCGCCGCCCAGGGACAAGTATTTATGATCGGATTGGCCTCTCAGATATGACATTGGATACGGTGTATTATGAACGGGGCATTAACCTCTTGCATGGGTTTTTAACGGAATATTACGTGGATCATGCCGATTTTATCGTCAAAATCCCAGAAGGGATTAAAGATATTGCCGTGTTGCTTGAGCCTTTTAGTATTGTTCAAAAAGGCCTGGCTCAGGCCGATGAAGTTCAACGACGCTTATGTGTCTGGCAGCCAAAACGAGCAGCCGTTATGGGGGCTAGAAGTATTGGCTTATTAGCCACCCTTGCGTTAAGGTTGCGAGGGTTTGATGTTACCACTTTTGCCCGAACCCCAAAACCAAATCCTCATTCTGAGCTCGTAGAAGCCATTGGTGGCCGATATTTTTCAACCCAAAATGAGTCTATCTTAAAAGGTGCTCAAGATTTTGGTCCTTTTGATCTGATTTTTGAGGCGACGGGTTACTCTCCCATTGTGTTTGAGAGCATGCAAGCCTTAGGGAAAAATGGCATTTTGGTGTTAACCAGCATTACGGGGGGAAATCAAACAATTGAGATTCCTGCGGACGAGATTAATGAGCAATTTGTGTTGGGAAATAAAGTGATGGTGGGCTCTGTGAATGCCAACCGGCAGCATTTTGAACAAGGTGTTCGGGATATGGCGCAAGCGGAAACAGAATATCCCAACTGGCTTAATCAGTTATTAACCCACAAAATTGTAGGCCTCAACAATTATGAGTCTCTCTATGAAACGTTAAATAAGGCCAATGACGCCATTAAAGTTTATTGTGAAGTGGCTGAGAATACCAATTAAAGCTTAGGCAAGCTGATCAAGCCCACCATTGCTATCAGGATTTAAACCTGCATCATCGATTTCTTGTTGTATATCTGCAATGGATTTCTGTTGTATCTTACTGAAGTTTTGAATGGAAGTTCGTATATAGCCTTCAGGAGTATACTGAGCCACGACAGATCCGATTTGGGCCAATGGGCTATAGGAGGGCTGATTGCCAGACTTATATGCTTGTTCTAGTGCGTTATAGTAAGCCGTGGCTGCAAGTTGTATGAAGCTATAATTTCCGTTCATTCCCGAAAAACCCTAATCACTCGCTATCCTGTATTGTGTTTAGGTTGTCGTCAAAATGGGCTGGTTTCTCCAAGTTGCTTAACATTTTTTTACGTGGCAGCACGCTTTTCTCTTGAGCTGTTTTGATGCGGTTGAAGAAAATAAATGGTTTTATCAACGCAGAGGAGTGTTTTATGTTTCCATCGGTTCGTTTTGGTTCCGGGCAATTGGGTCGAGTTCGGTTTGGGGAAATCAATCCCAGTCAATATTCTTTGGCAAAATCTGCTGCACCAAATAATTCTCGTCAACCCAGTACAAAATCAGGTTCGGGGGCGAAAGCTGCTGTGTATGCTTATAAGGCTGAGGCCGCTGCAAAACCCCGACGTTTTTAGTGATGCATTTATTTTTTAATGCATTGCCAGCCGTAGCGCGGAATTTTGTAGGGGAGAAACGATTCTGACAATATTCCCACGGGTGTTATATCCAATGTTTGTGCTGCATTAACTTGAGAAAAAAGTTTTTTCTGGGCTTCAAACTCTTCTGCACCTTGATTGGTAATGAGTAAAACGCCGTGTGGTAAAAGCAATGAAATTAAATGTCTTAGAAATGCTTCGGGTTGAAAATGTTTTAGGGGTAATCCCCATTGTAAACAAGGCTCCATAAAAACAAAAGGCAGAAAACAGGTAATGATACTGTATTGGTCTTGATGGTGAAGAATGTCACCCACTTCATAGGAAGCATTGGGGCAATCTTGGATATACGTCTGTGCATAATCCAGTCGGTGGTAAAAATTGGTGTATCGTCGATATCCATCCACTTCAATGCCATGGAGAGCTACATTCGGTTGGAGTCGGTGAGCGAAACAATAGAGGCTTTCGACATACGACCAGTTCTTCGCACCCACGTCCAGCCAAGAGAGTGGTTGCATGTTTGGTAAGGTAAGTGCATTTGGCCAAAGGGCTTCCAAGAAATCCAAATAGGTCAGGGTTTCTAAATAGCGATTTCGGCTACTAGTAGCCTTAAATAATTGCAAAGCGTAACGATCAACCAGGAGCCTTTCGCGTTGCTCAAGCTGTTCTTGAATTACACGGCCATGATACAAGTTTATTTTGGGTTCGAACGTTTCTTGGTAAGGCTTGCGGGACCACTTGAATAAAGAACGCCAGGAGAACCACAGGGTGTTCCAGGCAGATTGAATGGTGTTTTTTAAGGTATAGCAGGCTTGGGCTGGAGGTTTTGACATAAATGAAAGGTCTTCAAAACATCTATTTGGGGGAGACAGATGACTTAATACAGGGATGAAATTTTAAGAAGGATCGGATTTTCACCTTGTCTTGGCCGATTTTAGGGGATATCCGCTGAAATACTTTAGGCGGTTGATTTCAGGTTTTTGCTTCCCCGATACCATTCTACATATAAATTAAAGAAAGGAGCGGGCATTATGAGAAATCAATTGTATAAAGTGATAGACTGGGTCGAGTTGGCCGGTGAATTTTTCCTCAAAGCTCGTCAATAATTAAAAAACTCCCAACAGGGAGTTTTTTAATACCCGTAGAAGTAGTTTGGACACCTCATTTGTTTTTGGGTTGGGAAATGTTTTTGAAACAAAACTTTAGAAAATAGTCATAAGAAAATATTAATTGTTTTTATGCATGTAGAAGTCAATATTGCAAATTGATTTTCTTCTTCTCGTCGTAATGTGTTTAGGAAATTGGGAGGTCCCCATGCACTATTTCATTCTTCTCTTGCAGGAGGATTCGATTTTGGATGAATTGAATCCACAAATCAATTTATTGTCCCGGTGGCAAATGTTATCGCCGGCAATCTGTCATCCTCAGCAAGCGGTACTTTCACAACCGTTGATTGATATTAACTGTGTTCCGATAGAGTCATAAATATCGATTACAGTTTATCTTTCTGAGTACAAATTGCAGTTTTAAAGTCGGTGACTTGACTGTTGCAATGCGTATTGATTCTAAAAGGTCTTTGTTGATATTTCGTCAACAAGGCCTTTTAGGGTTTGGTGTTTTAGGGCGGAGGGGCTGAAAGACCTTTTCGAGCGGCATCCATCTCTTTGTGCATATCTGAAGTGAAAGTGGGTTGGTAGACATTTAAATTGTTGTAGTCCATCACCAATTTTCCGCCTTGGGGATTGATAAGTATGCCGAAAAAGGAGCGTTTTTGGATAAAATCGTAAGCTAGGGTAAACCGGAAATTTCTGGATCCAACTGTCGCAAAGACTTGACGATTAATGACCAAGTCATTTCTGGCGTTATCCTTATTAAGGCTGAGCCCATGGATAGCACCAATGGTAAAATATTTCCCCAAGTCAAGGGAATTTACAATTTGCAGATAGTTTTGTCCTTGATAAAAAGAGTCAAAAACAAAGGGGGTATGTCCTGATGTTCGGCCATAGAGATAACTTACCTGGGTAAAGAGCGGGCCTGCGAGAATGTTGGCATAAGGGCCTCCTTGAATAACACCGTAAGCATTCCCTGTGCCATAGAGTGCAAGCTTACTTTGAATCACAGCACTGATGGATGCAAAATGGCCCAGATGAATAATGGGGCGTGTGGTTACCAATTGATTCTGCAGTTGTAAACGAACGGTTGTAATGGGGGAGTCCGACTTTGGAGCAACAAAGTAAATGGCTTGACGTGTGGGGGAAAAATCGTCTTTGGCAACGCCTGCAGATGTAAATGTTCTTAAAAGTAAACCCTTAAGGGGATAAAATTGCCGTAAATCGGTAAGATCTCCGATCATTCGGGGTCTTTCAATGCCAAAAAAACCATTGGTGTAATACCGATTAATGCTTAACCGAAGCCGTGTGTTTGAATGATGGAACAATTCCTGTTCGGACAAGAGAATTGGCTCATGGACAGTTGAGCCGTATCCAAAGTCCGTTCGGTTTTCGGGAGAGCGGAAATGAGTCAAAATCCCGTAGCCCCACTGGGGTTTAATCACATTTTGTTCGTTTATATGGGTTAAGATTCTTTGCCCTCCGCCATAGGAGATGTAAGGTGATACTTTCACCCAGCCATCAAAAAGACGAAAATCGAATCCTGGACCGGCATAAAAACCGCCGTTATCTAGGTTATAGCCAATATCAGGGCCTAAATAGGTGAGGAAATTATTACTTTCGATATACCCAAAATCCAGAGACGGGGCAAAAAAGAATGGGATATTGCGGTATTTGTAGAGACTTTGGTGCAAAACAATCTTGTCGTAACCATCTTTATGACGAAAAATGTCAATCGTTTTTGTTTTAAGTTGATAAAGGCTATTTCCATTTGAAAAGTCAGCTGATATGACATCTTTGGGGCTAATTGGTTTTTGGGGGATAATAGGCTGTGCATCTGAGGGGTTTTTAGTCCCTTTTAGGAAGGAGCTATCCATGCTGTATACGTCGTAAGAGCCCCCTAAAAGTGGTTGTCCCAATCCACCGGCTTCTATGGAGGGCCTTGCCATATTGGCAGAAAAATATCCATAAAAAGCTGCTGTACCAAAATGCATTCCGCCATGTTGGCGATATCGCAAGCTAATTTGATTCATCGCCTGAGGCGTTAAAACCAGCCGACCATCATGCATAATAATGTAATTTTTGGTTCGGATAGACTGGCGTGCTTTGATTCCGATGTAATCAGTGATTGTTTTGGCGTCTGTATAATAGGAAACATCGTTTTTAAAATCAAATTTTGCAGATTTACTGGCTAAAACCTTTCGATCCGAAATAATAAAGACATTCCCTGCGGCCACCATGTTGGAGGTTTTGGAGTTAAAGGTTGCTTTATCGGCTAAAATTTCTGTTGAGTTTTGAGGAATAATGATGTAAACACTACCTGTTACCGTATAAGTGTCTGTTGCGGGATCATACGAAAGGTTTTCACTATCTACATCAATGTTAACGGTCTTCCCTGTTTTGGGATCTTTAGCGGTGAGGGACATCGTTTTGTTATTGTGGAGGCTTTTTGTTTCTTTTTTATGTTCTTTGGGATGAAACGCGATGAGTTGGTCCGTCATGGTGGGTGTTTGTAATGGCGAAGGCGGTAAAGGAGGAGATTGCAATACGGCGCTGCCCACAGAGAGTTGCTCTGAAAAAGCAACTGATGAAGCAGAAATGAGACATAAAATACTTAAAAGCGTGCCCACAGCAAGACGGTGGCGTTTCACCCATTAACCCTCTGATTTCGATTGTTTGACATGTTGAAGAGATATCCACAGCTTTGGGAATTCTTCCCTATTCTAACAAAGTTGACTTCAAAAACATAAGGACTTAGATTGGCATGAGCAAGGATAGGGATGCAACACATTATGCCTTATTTTTATAAATTTCAGTACTTTAATTGGGGGCTTATTTTGGAAAGTTACCAAAATGTAACAATTTGAACGGGAGTCTTTTGTTTTCAGGTTTAAGTATGATAATGAATAAACATTTAGTATCAATTTTTGATTGTTGGGGAGAAATTATGGATATTCGGACACCAGGGATTGTTTCATCGAAGCTGTTGGCTCAGCGTTTTGTGGCAAAACAGCCGTCGTCTACATTTCAAAAAACCAATGTTCCTCAAGATCAATTTATGAGTGTGCCAAAAGTAAAGTTGCCACAAAAAATACGGTTTGGGACGGTCCAATCAGAAAAAACACCTACAGAATTATTACAACAGCAAGGCGTTTTGGTTGCGGGTGCGGCTGGTACAATGGGGCAGGATATTCTTCAAAATGCCCGGCAGGGAATGTTTAATACCTATGCCATGGATATGAATTTAAAGGGTGCCCAAAAAGCCTTGGCCCAAATTAATGATAAGCTTTTAACCGCTACAGCAAAGGGAATTGTGAAGGAAGACGCTTTCTGGGACATTCATCACAATACGAAAGCTGAAGCTCTGGATGGTCAGCGTCTTGAAAAGCCTGCCAGTGAAGGGGGCTATTCACCGGAGGATTTTCCCCAAGTTGGGCTGGTGGTGGAAGCCATTTTTGAAAACATGGCAGTCAAAAAGAAGTTGTTTGGGAATATTGAGCAGCGTGTGAATCCCAAAACAATTTTGGCTACCAACACTTCAACGTTAAGTGTTAATGAAATGGCTGAAGGACTTCAGCATCCTGAACGATTTATTGGGTTACACTATTTTCTGCCAGCTGTTTCAAATCGTTTGGTCGAAGTTATTCCGGGTAAATTAACCTCACCGGAAGTGGTGAAGCAAACGATTAACTACGCTCGTGCCATTGGAAAAGTGCCAGTGCTGGTGAAACATGACTCTCCTGGATTTGCAGCCAATCGGTTGTTAATTACGGCTGCTGCCGAAGCACTGCATCTTTATGAGGACGGCTATGGGAGTGCCGAAACCATTGATAAAATTGCAAATAAAATGCTATGGGGAAAACTGGCCGATATGCCCATGGCTCAAAAGTCCTTGATGCCGCCCTTTGTGCTGTTTCAAAAGTATGGTGGCCTAGGGGTTGAGATTGCCCAGAACATTGGTAAGCTGGGACCTTATTATAAACCCTCAAATATCCTTTTAAACGAGCATCAGCGGGTTCAAGAGGTTGTGAAAGGGCCTTTAAAACGAGCAAAAAGTTTACGAGATGACGTTGAAAAAAGTTACAACGAAGCTGTTCTTGCCTGGCAAAAGGCTGAGGCGGGCAAAAATACAGAGGCATCGAAAACCTTAGCAGCAGAGTTTAAAATTGAAGAGCAACAAAAGCTCCTTGCACGATCCCGCGAGGAAGTGGCGAAATTAGAAGCTGAGGCGAAGTATTTTGGAAATGGGTATCCCAAGGTGGACGTTGCGGGACGACATGAAACGCCGGACGCTAAAAAGCAAATTATTGAAAACCGGTTGTATGGCGCCCTGTATGGTGCCGCAATCCAAATGGTTTCTGAAGGGCTGTGCGAGAAAGAAGATATCGATAATATTGCACACCTGGGCTTTAAGTGGTCCTTTGCTCCCTTTGCATCTATGCAGCAACAGGGACCTGAAAAGGTTAAAGCCGCCCTCGATGCCATTAAAACCCGGTATGGGAATGATTTTAAAATTCCTGAACTACCCGACACTGAACTGAACTACGTTAAAACACGACTCAGCGAAAAGAATGGGGCGCTCTTTATTACTTTAGATCGTGTTCAATCGGACATGGGTGCCGAAAATTTTAATACATTGGCCAGTGTTACCTTGCGAGCCCTCAAAAAAACCGTTGAGGACGCCCAGGAGAATCCCAAGGTGAAAGCCATTGTAATTGAATCCAATGGGGGGAAAGTGTTTTCAGGTGGGGCTAATTTGGATGAAATTAAAGATAATTTGAATTTGCCGGCCGTGGAAAAATTTGTGCAATTGGGACTGGACACCATGAACACCATTGCAGCCTCTAAAAAACCGACAATTGCAAAAGTTCAGGGAGATGCCTATGGTGGTGGTGTTGAGCTTGCCTTAGCTTGTGACAAAATTGTTGCCTCACATAAAGCCACTTTTACCCTGCCAGAGGTTAAGCTAGCATTGTTCCCTGGGTGGGGTGGGCCAGATCGTCTTGCTGGAAAAATTGGGAAGCCCATGGCACATGCCTTAATCGGTGGTGGGCAATCCAAAATTGGTGCATTGGATGCCTACTTTAAAGCAATTCCTGGGCTTTATAATCTGGTGAATCAAAAGCTAAAATGGGGGATCAATACGCCGGGGTCTCGATTGGATGCACAAACGGCCCATCGTTTAGGTTTGATTCATGTATTAACCTCTTCTCAAGGGCTGGATGATACCGTTGATCAGCTTTTAGAGCAACCCGAATTTCTTCAGAAGTTTGATCCTCAAAAAACAGATCCCGCCATAGATCCCCATCGTGGTCTGAAACGATATCAGCGGGCTGAAGATTATCCGGCGGATATTGCCCAGCAATTCCATTTGGCAACCATTCAACAGGAAAATGTAAAAAATGCAGGACGTTTCAGCCAGGCGGGTTTGGCTTTATCCACTCGAATGATTGAAAACGCCGGTACTGACAAAGCAGGGAAATACACTCAGAATGAGCTTAAAGTCATTATTGAAAATGTAGCTGCACGGAATCAGAAATTAATGCAACTGGTCGATTCAGCGATTGCAGGCGCCAATGGCAATAAAATGGGGTCTATGAAAATCCTGGCCAAAGCCATTGCGACGGATAAATACACTGTTCCAGCTTTGCTAAAATCAGTTGTAACTTTACCAGTTCGGATAGGGGCTTCTGTTTTTAGACCAAAATCGAAATAATTGATGTGATAACGGATGATTCGACAATGAGGATGGGTATTTAAATGATTTTAAAGTGGGTTATAGAGGTGGCGTAATGGGCGTAACCATTATTCCAGGTGTCCCGATATTCAGAAACACGGCTTTTGTAAAAACACAAAAGCCGATAACGAGCCAACCTACTTTGCCGCAGCAGTCAGTATCCAATAGTGCTTCCAAAAATTTTTTCCCGCCGCCTTCCCTTCGATTTGGGGGACTCATCGATAACGATCATAGCGTGGAGTTACGATGTAGCGAATATCTTAATGCTCCAACGGTTTCTGCTGTGCAACGAGGGCTGTTATTATGGGACATGATTAAGAAGTCCAAAGGCGATGAGAGCAGTTTGAAGTTATTCCTCAGTGGTTCTCCCCCCAATCTCTTCCCGAGTACGGATAGAACTGCATTGGCGGATACATTGGCTTTGGTCAATCGGCCAGTGGATGTGATAGTGAAATCTTTTATCGATTGCGATACTGTAAAAACCCTTCTTTCAGCAACGGGTAAACGTTTTATGATGCCTGGAGGCTCCTTGTACTTAGGACCGGTTAAGGCAGGGGCTCCCTTTCAAAGGAATGATGATCATGCCATTGAGCGAAAGCTTCAAAATAATTATATTCGGGAGTTTGAGTATTTATTGATGTCTCGGGCTGGTGTACCCGATCGAGCAACAGCATTTCATGATTTGACAAGTGGTCGGCACTATAGCCCCTTAGAAGCCCTCAGCTATGGATCAAAAGGGCTTATTGAGGGTATTTTGGTGGGCTATGATCGGGTTGTGACTCGCCAAAATTTAGAAACGTATTTCAAAAAGAATAATTTTAATCAGAAACGTCAATCTGCTTTTGTAAAAGAGTTTATGAATGTTTATAAACTGCCCTCTCAGAAATTAGAAGATTTTTCACCGGAATCAATTCCCACCAAGTTGTTGCGTCCTGGCTTTCCGGAAGTCTCGTGGTATCGTTCTCCTAAGGAGCAAGCAGAAACCAAGAAAGAGAAGCTACAATCTCGACGTTCACGGAGAAAATCAATACCCAAGGACCTGTTACAGCTTTATGTCAATGATGAAGAAGTTGTATTAAAAGAATTACCACTTAACTTGAAAGTTAATGCTGAAAAGATCAAACCCACCCGCCTGTTTATTGAAAATTTAAAAGACACTCGTTCAATTTTAGAGGATGATGTTATCTATTTTAATGATGATTTTAATGATGAGACGGCAGAACAAATTTCAGAAGCCTTAAAAGCTCTGGATAATAAGAAAAATAGCCGAAGGTTTTCAAGTAATATTAAGATTTTAATCAATACTCCTGGAGGGTTTACGATTTCAGGGGTTGATATTCGCAATGCAATCCATTCTCTCAAAACACCGGTTGATGTTATCGTAATGGGGATGGCGGCCAGTTGTGGCGCATTTTTGTTGGGCAGTGCTACGGGAAACCGGTTTATTACACCCAATGGGAGGATTATGCTTCATGACGCATGGAATGAATTTCCCCAGATGCCTGTAAATCTTTATAACCAAGATGTTGATGCGCTTCACGAGGTAACACAAGATTTTGTTTCGGTGCTTTCTCATGCGTCGGGGCGTCCTTTTAAGTCGTTATACAACGATATGAAGGTGGATGTATGGTTAAATCCGCTTGAAGCTTTGTTTTATGGAAAAAAAGGCATGGTCGATGGTATTTTAGTTGGCCAAGATAAGGTTATTACTCGTGAAGACGTGAATGCCTATTTATGTAAACGGTTGGGAGGCCAAAGGGCTGTTGATCGCTATATCCAACAACGGATCAGAAGTTTAAGAGAAGGGAAGCAAGAGTGGCGTCCTGAGAAGCATAATGAATCCGATCCGTTTGATAATCTCTTAAAAACCATTCATACTGTGGCTTCTCAAAAGGCCAAACCGATTCAATCGGTGAAAAAATTAGCACGCTCCGTTTCAAAAGAAAAAACCTCTGTGGATTACTTTGTGGTGGCTCCATCGGTAGAAGAAGAGGAAGAAGAAGCGTAAGCTTTTATAAATTAAATTAGAGCGTCGGGATGGAAGGCTCAGGTCTCTGGGCCGAAGCTGATGCTTGGGAAGTCTTTATTTTATTGATAATTACCAAACGTTTGCCGGAAGGAGCCTTTTCGAGCTCTGCAACTTGGTGGTAGGAAACTTTGAGCATGTTTTGGGTGCAGCTTTGAAATCGGTGGTGAGACTCTTGGATTTCATATTGGTGGGTCTCTAGGTAGTTGGGGTCAGGAGAAACCAGATGGACTTCAATGGTATCTGGGGCCAGTTGATGAATTTGATATGCCCGCAGATCCGTAAATATATCCATGGGGTAATGAAGAAAGACTTTTCCAAACGTTGCCCCATTGGGAAGAATCAGTCGTTCATGGAGTCGACCGGTGATTTGTTCAAAGGTATCCCAGTGTCGGCCACACAGACAAGGGGTGTATTCTCGTAAAATCCCCATATCCTGGACTTCGTATCGTATTAAAGGCATCACATCGTTATGCAGATCTGTGATTAGAATACGACCTTCTATGCCGGGTGGAACAGGTTTACCCTCATCATCTACGATTTCAATGTATGAAAATAAGGGGTTTATATGAAGTCCATCTTGAAAAAAACATTCAGATGCAATATCACCAGCTTCTCTGCTTCCATAGCGGCTATATACGGGGCCATGGAAAACGCTTTGTATCGTTTGGCGCATCTCTTCGGTTAAAGCAGCTGTGGTCACCAAGATACCCTCAAAAGGGTGTGTTATGGGGAGTTTGTTATCCAGGCTAAAACAAGCCAAGTCATAAAGTTCGTTGACGCAGGCCACCATGTGTTTACGATGAGGCATTTGATTCATTTCAGTAATAAATCTTGCCATAATTTCTTCAGAGAGAGCCCGGCAATTTAGGACATGGCGGTTTTGAATGAGGTTAACCCAAATTTTGGACTTTAAATTATACCCTTGAAGTCCCAAGTCTTGTGGTGCTCCCCAAAAATATAAATAAGGCATGCCGAGTTTCAATCCCATCCATTCGTAGAAGAAATAGGTCGCTGCTAGGTACCAATCCCAATACTGAAGATCGGCATAGGGAGAGATAGGGTCTCCGGTGGTGCCACCTGTAGAGAGCTTTATAATTCGTTTTCGTTTTGCTATATCATTGCTGATGAGCGATGGGGTATATTCCCGGATGGTTTCACGGGTTAAAGGGGGGAGTTCTGTAAATCGGTCGAAATGAATCTTACCGGTGGCATCTACCAGTTTGTGAATTGTGAACTGTTGTTGATAGTATGGGACTCGTTCATAAGCGTTTTGAATCAGGCGTTCTAATGCTTGTTGTTGCCAAGCCATGAGCTCCCATCGGGGAAGGAACTGGTGAGATCGTATGAACTGAAGGTTCCGATGAAACCTTGATCCTGCCAGGGTTTTTCCCAGTAAATAAATCTCTTGTCGAAGGATGTGGGTATTCATGATGAGTGGATACTCGATAGACCTTTCCTCTGGTGTGTAAGCGATAACAATAGGTGAGTTTCGCTGAAGAGGAAATTCCCTATGTGTTGGATTGGCATCTCCTTGTTACTTGGGGTAAAAACTGAAATTGGTGATTCAAAACGAATGGGGATCGACAATGCCTGCACCTTTAAAACCGTCTAGAAATAAAAATGCGGAATCTTTTTCTGAAGATAGATTACCTGCCCGTCAGCACTATCCGTTGTCTTTGGGGGAGCGTCTCTACATGGGGGCCAAAGAGATCAGGGCTTGGGCCTATTATGGACATCGATTTTATTGTCCCTGTTGCCAGCGAAGCTTTCGAAAATTGCTTCCTTTTGGGGTGGTGCTTCGGCCAAACGCCCGTTGCCCCAAATGTGGTTCATTGGAGCGCCATCGCTTGTTGTGGCTTTACCTGAAACAAAAAACCAATCTTTTTACCGATAGATTAAGAGTATTGCATTTTGCGCCGGAGGCTGTGTTTCAAAATATTTTTATGTCCATGCCCAACTTGGAATACGTGAGTGCAGATTTAATGTCGCCCCTTGCCCTGATGCAAATGGATATTACAGCCGTTCCCTTTGGTGATAATGCGTTCGATGTGATTCTTTGCAACCATGTGCTGGAGCACGTTCAAGATGATCAAAAGGCCATGACGGAATTATTTCGGGTGCTAAAGCCTGGTGGATGGGCCATTTTACAGTCTCCATTAGACATGAACCGGAAAACAACCTTTGAAGATCCATTGGCTGTGACACCCGAAGATCGATTGACTGTCTTTGGACAACATGATCATGTACGGATTTATGGGTGTGATTACAAAGAACGGCTGGAGAACGGGGGCTTTACTGTGCGAGTGGATGGCTTTATTCATGAATTAGATCCCGCGCTGGTCAGTCATTTTGCCTTGCCTTCCGAAGAAGCGATTTATTTCTGTACAAAATAGTGGGTGCTTGGCCTAAGGTTTTTGTAAATCCCTAATGTAAAGTTTTGTAAAATTGGACGTTGCTTCAAGCAATTTTCAACTTTCAGGAACCTTTCCTGGTTACATAAGCTTTGTTTGATCACCCTCAATCAGAAAGGATACAGTAAATGATCTCCTCCATTAATGCTCCCCGATTTGGTGCTGTTACCTACAATCACGACTCATTTAAGCGGGGTGATCCGCAGTGGGAAGAACGTTTGAAAAATGAAGTTCAACTGCAACAGGATGCTATTAACTACCTTGGAGAAGAAGGCATTCATTTTCAATTTGAAATGCGAAAAGCAGAGGATCTTGCCGGGAATCCTTTTCATGTGTTTTCAAAGCCTGGTCAAGGGGCTGTTGTCCATTTTGAGGATACTGTGATTGCTCGATTGGTTGATGCCGATGGGAAGGATTTACCCGATGTACCGCAACAGGCGCCTTATGGCTTTCAACCCTCAAAAGTGACATTTACATACGGTATATTCCACGTTGTGAATGCTGGCCTCAATCTTTTGAAAAACAAACGGCAACAGCACTTCAAACCTCAATTTTACCTAGATTAAATTGCATTAGGAAGTTCTCCGGGTGCAATGGTGCCATCTGATTCGCCAACATGAGACAATGCCTTTTTAGGGTGTGAAGGCTTTTCATGTTGCTGAGGCTTTTTGGGTTTTACTTCTGGTTGTGTTTCTTCTTTGGGAAGCGAATCCTTTTTAGATGCCATGGGGAAAATACTCCTTACGTTTAAGAGCACTGGCCAGATGCTTCTTTCTTGCACAACCCAATACCTTGGATCGATAGGCCACATGGGTATTTTAGAAGCGTTTTTCTGCAAAAAAATCCCCTGGCTGGCGAGTGTCCTTTTGGATTGAACATTGTTCTCAAGTTCCCCTTTCGTTAAGATATGAGGATAAATATCTTTTTTCGGAAAAAAGGATAATACCCACCATGCGAATGTCCAAATTATTAGCCCCGACCCTTCGTGAAAATCCGGCAGAAGCCGAGGTTGTAAGCCATCAATTGCTGGTTCGAGCCGGTTATATCCGCCGGTTGGCAAGTGGCATTTATAATTATCTTCCCCTGATGTGGCGGGTGATGAAAAAAGTAGAGCAAATTGTCCGAGAAGAAATGGATAAGGCGGGAGCCCAGGAATTGTTAATGCCGATTTTACAGCCTGCCGATATCTGGCAAGAATCGGGGCGTTGGGAAGTCTATGGCAAAGAGTTAATCCGATTGAAAGATCGCCATGATCGAGATTGTGTTTTAGGACCTACCCATGAAGAAGTCATTACCACCATTGCAAAACATGAAATTCACTCATATCGGCATCTACCGGTTAATTTATACCAGATTCAAAACAAATATCGGGATGAAATCCGCCCACGGTTCGGGTTGCTTCGGGGACGTGAGTTTATTATGAAGGATGCTTATAGCTTTCATACCACTGAAGACGATTTAGATCGAGAATACTACGTGATGGCGGATACTTATAAGTCTATTTTTAAGCGATGTGGCCTAGAAACTCGTATGGTAAGGAGTGATAGTGGGGCTATTGGTGGGGATGTTAGCCATGAATTTATGGTGCTTACCCATACCCACAGTGGTGAATGTGATGTGTTTTACTGTAATCAGTGTGAATATGCGGCCAATTCCAACCGAGCAGAATCCATTACGCCTGCAGCTACGACGGATGGTAAGGAGTATTTCTCGCAAGAAGCCATTGTTGAAACACCGGATTGTTCCAGTATTGAAGCCTTGACGAAATTTCTAAAAATCCCACCCACCTTAATCTGTAAGGCCTTGCTTTACATCAAAGATGAAAAAGAGCCTTTTCTGGTCTTAATTCGAGGTGATCTGGAAGTTGAAGAGGTTAAATTACTCAATGCGGTTCAGGCATATGAAATACGTATGGCCAATGAAGAAGAAGTTTATAAATATACAGGCACTAAAAAAGGCTACGTCGGTATTGGTAATTGGGTTATTTCTTTGAAAGAGGGCGGTGTTCTTCTTTTTGGGAAGGAACAGTCTTCAATGCCATTGCCAACGGTGGTTGATTTTAGTGTGAAGGAACTAAAAAACTTTGTGGTAGGACATAATCAGGCTGGGTACCATAAAGTGGGCTACAATTGGCATGCACCAGATTTAATGGAAGGCCATTATAAAGACGTGAAGCTGGCTCGCCTGGGCGATACCTGCCCTGAGTGTCAAAAAGGAACCCTTGAAATGACCCGGGGAATTGAAGTCGGGAACATTTTTAAGCTGGGTAAAAAGTATTCTCGGGCGATGAACGCCACCTACTCTACTGAGGATGGCAAGGAAGACTTTTTTATTATGGGTTGTTATGGCATTGGTATTTCCAGAACGGCTGCGGCATCTGTTGAGCGCTATCATGATGAAAATGGCATCATCTGGCCGATTCCCATTGCGCCCTATCATGTGGTGGTTGTTCCCGTGAATACATCAGATGAAACCCAACTTGCCCTTGCAGAACGCGTTTATAACGAGCTGAAAATTGCCGGCATCGAGGTTGTAATTGATGATCGTGATGAACGGGCTGGTGTGAAGTTTAAAGATGCAGATCTTCTGGGCTTTCCTCTGCGCATTACAGCCGGTAAAAAAGCGGGAGAAGGGCTTCTGGAAGTTAAGCTTCGGACTGAGAAAGCCGCTCAGGATATTCCTGCTGCCGAAGTGCTAGCCTATGTTCAACAACAATTACAATCCTGGAATGCTGAAGCTGTTTTAACCCATGCCTGATCCTGAAATTCGGAATTTTTGCATTATTGCTCACATTGACCATGGGAAATCAACCTTGGCCGATAGGTTGTTGGAATATACAGGGTCGATTGATCCCCGACAAATGAAGGATCAAGTACTCGACAGTTTGGAGTTAGAGCGTGAACGCGGGATTACGATCAAGCTTCAGGCTGCTCGTATGGATTATGAGTATCAAGGCAAGCCTTATGTTTTGAATTTAATTGATACCCCCGGTCATGTGGACTTTAGTTATGAAGTTTCCCGGAGTTTGGCTGCCTGTGAAGGTGCCCTTTTGGTGGTGGATTCAACCCAGGGCGTAGAAGCACAAACTTTGGCTAACGCTTATTTGGCCATCAATCATAACCTTGAGTTGATTCCAGTGATCAATAAAATCGACTTACCCAGTGCAGATCCTGAACGTATCAAGCAGGAAATAGAAGACGTGGTGGGGATTGATGCGTCTGATGCGATTTTGTGTAGTGCCAAAGAAGGCTTAGGAATTAAAGAAATCTTAGATGCCATTGTTGAACGGATTCCAGCACCCCAGGTGGAAAAACAGAAGCCCTTAAAAGCGTTGATTTTTGATAGCTATTTTGATGCCTATTTGGGGATTATTCCGTATTTTCGGGTGATAGATGGGCAGATTCGTAAAGGGGATAAAATCCGCTTTATGGCCACCAACAAATCTTTTGAAGTGACAGAGTTGGGGGTGATGAAACCCACCCGGCAACCCAAAGACACATTGTCCTCAGGAGAGGTTGGCTATCTGGCGGCTTCAATTAAAGAATTAGGCTATTACGTTGGGGATACCATTACCTTGGCGAATAATCCTGCAAAAGAGCCCTTGCCTGGATATCAAAAAGCCGTTCCTATGGTGTTTTGTGGCTTGTATCCTGTGAGCAATGATGATTATGAAAATTTAAAAGAATCACTGGAAAAGCTGCAATTGAATGATTCCAGTATCTCCTTTGAACCAGAAACCTCTGAGGCATTGGGCTTTGGGTTTCGATGCGGCTTTTTGGGGTTGCTTCATATGGAGATTATTCAGGAGCGCCTTGAACGGGAATACAATCTCGACCTGATTGTGACAGCCCCTAGCGTGGTTTACCATATTTTTAACCTGAAAGGGGATTTGCTGGAAATTCACAACCCTTCAGATTTACCCCCTCCCGCAGAACGACAACGAATTGAAGAGCCGATTGTCAAGGTAAGCATCATTACCCCCAATGATTTTGTGGGAACCTTAATGGATTTGGCCCAAACCCGTCGGGGTAATTTTTTGGGTATGGATTATTTAGATACCAGTCGGGTGAATTTACAGTATGAGCTGCCGCTAAACGAGATGGTGACTGATTTCTATGATCAACTGAAGTCTCGGAGTAAAGGCTATGCCAGTATGGATTATCAGTTTGTTGGGTATCGTCAAGCCCGGTTGGTGAAGCTGGATATTTTACTGGCCGGTGATCAGGTGGATGCTTTAAGCGTGATTGTTCATGAGGATAAAGCCTACCATGTGGGACGCATCTTGACGGAAAAACTCAAAGATCTCATTCCACGCCAAATGTTTGAAGTGCCCATTCAGGCAGCTATTGGCAGTAAGGTGCTGGCGCGAACCAATGTGAAGGCCATGCGCAAAAATGTATTGGAAAAGTGTTACGGTGGCGATATTACCCGGAAACGCAAGCTGTTGGAAAAGCAAAAAGCGGGTAAAAAGCGCATGAAGTCTATTGGTAAAGTAGATGTCCCCCAAGAAGCCTTTATGGCCGTTTTGAAAATCTCTTCTGAAATTTAATTGGCTGGTGGGTGTGCTGCGGATGCAGGGGATAATGTATTATCGATACTATTATCCGGTGCTTGAGGTTGTGGAAAGATACTGGCTGCAATAAAAACGTTCGTTTTTGGAACCTTGGGATCATTTGAAAAGATAGAAATCGCTTGTTTCAAGCTGCCGTTCTGTTGAGTGGTGTTTAGGATTACCTCTAAGTCGCCCGTTTCACCAGGTTGGATGTACTTATCCTTTAGGTTTAAGACGAGGCAGTGACAGTTGGCGGTCACATTTTTAATGATAAGTGGCGAGCCGCCAATATTATGAATTTTAAAGTCGTATGGAATTTCAATATTGGGGGTAATGTTGCCTAAGTTATGCGTTTCTTCATCAAAGCTGATTTTGGGTGGATCTTTTCGAGAAATGATCACAGGGGGTTTCGCCTGACGAGACACAAACAAAAGGCTTCCCGCAATCAGGGCAAGAATTCCTAGGATAATTGTGATGACAACTTTTTTAGGCATGAGATTCAAAAAGCTCCTTGGAATACCTTATTGTAAATTATTCATGGAGAATAAACATCCATAACTTTTTGAAGCGGTGAACTCCCTTTATTTTAAGGGAAAATCCTTGATTTAAAATGAGAAATGAGCACTTTTGAGGGTAAGCTTTTCCGCAAGATGCAAAAAGTTTGCAAAAATTAATATCAATTGATATCAAATTGACTTTAAAATGATTTTATTTTTTCATGCAAATGGGAAAACAACCCATTTTTTTATTTAATCTGGTGAAATATCTATTTTCAAGTTGTTCATTTAAAGGGAGATAAGGAATCCAATGAAGATTCAATCGCAAGGGCTACCCGCACAGCAACATTTATCCAAAATACAACCCTATTCAAAACCACAAACGGGATTACCGGTTCTTTTGCAACCAATATTGGCAAACGACTCTGTTCGTTTTGGGGCTAAAAAAGGCAATGATTTGGCCGAACGAGAAGCAGAAAATATGCTGCGGGGAAACAAAAAACCCGAATTATTGGTGCCAGATTTCTTTCGGGGTGCTGTTCCTCTTACGGCGCTTTCTAAAGTAGACACCCATTTAACGCCGCAACAGGAGCTTGAAATACAAGCCTATACTAATATTTTAAAAGTTGCCCTGCGTCCCAAGCATATGGATCCCAAAGAAGAAAGTAAGTTGCTAGATACTATTTACAGACCTTCTGAAAAGCTCAAGCCTTATATTAATGGATGGCAACACTCATTACATCTTACCCCCGAGCGTCTTAGCGCGGTGGTGGATGCCCACCAAATTGATCAAAATAATGATATTCCCCCTGAAGTGCATCAGCGGATGAGTGACCTTGGACTGTATCGGCTCAAAATTCCTAAAGAATATGGCGGGATGGGATTGCATCAAAAAGAATATGCTCGGGTGCTTGAAACATTCCCCGATATTTCATCTTCATTGGGAACAGTTGTCAGTGCCCACAGTACTATTGGTTCAGCACCATTGTTGATGTATGGTACAGAAGGGCAAAAAAACAAATTTCTTCGGAATATTGCCAAAGGCGAAGCTCTTGCGGCTTTTTGTCTCACTGAACCTAATGCTGGGACGGATTTAAGAAAACTTCAAACCACGGCCACCTTGTCTGAAGATGGGAAACACTGGATTCTCAATGGTGAGAAAATCTTTATTACCAATACGCCGGATTCCAGTTTGATGTATGTTGTGGCAGGTAAAACCAATATTCCTGGAGACAAAGCCGATAAAGATCGAGATCAAGGCATTGTTCTCATTGTTGAATTGCCGTTTAAACTGAATGAATCCCAACAAGCGAAGAAAAAGCACTTTAAAGATCTTGCAAAACAAGGCATGTTTATTACCCCTTTTACCGGTGATGCTTTGGAAATGATGATGATTCGTGGGACGGATCAGGCATACATTCACTTTAAGGACTTTAAAGTTCCAGTTGCCGATGAAAATGGTGTTTCTAACGTTCTTGGCCAGCCTTATAAAGGGAAAGATGTTCCCCTGCATAGTCTTAATGCTGGGCGTGCCGGGTTTGGACCTTATGTAACTGCGGCTGCTGGTTGGTTTGCCACCGCTGCCATTCATAATGCTATCGATCGCCAAATGTTTGATATGTACAGTAAAGGTGGTCCTGGTGTGCAGGCCAATATGGAGTCTGTTCGAGCCAAAATTGGGGATATGAAAGTCCGATATGAGGCAATAAAAGCCGCCTCAGACTTAGTATCTGCCCTGATTGATGAAAATCCTGGTAAAAGCAATGCGGGACTTTCGGCAGCGATTAAAGTTCGAGCAACAGATGAAGGTTGGAAAACCGCACAAATTGCAGCAGAGCTTTATGGTGGTCATGGCTTGATTAAAGGGGCTCCTAACGCTGTTGAACGGAATTTTAGAGATGCCTGGATTCCCATGATTGTTGAAGGGGTGAACCCAGCCATGGCCCAGTTGGCCATGTTGATGGGTGCAAAACCGCTTCAGCGTGAAATTGTAAAAGAAAAGAAAATCCTGCCCTTTATTAAATCCCAGCTGAATTATTTTGAACGTGGTGATATACCCTTGCGGGAAGCCTTCTTTATTCAACGAATGAATAAAAAGCTCTCTCGGCGAATGATTTATCTTGGTGGGCGTCTTGGAGACGGTCGGATGGCCAAACGCCAAAACACCCTGATTAGAGGCTTTAATGTCTTTATGGATCTGTTTACCCTCAGCGCGGTTCAAATTAAGCTGCATAAAAAAGGTGAAAAATTACCAGAAAGCACTAAATTAGCTCTTGAAACGGCCACACAAGAGTTGAAAACCAGAATTAAGCAAGAAGTGAAGTATCTCAGCATGAAAGGGCACCCCTTGGAACGGAAACGGGTTGAAGTGGGTGATGCTTTTATTGCGGCTGCCAAGAATGATGTTGGGCGCAAAAATACGCAGGATGAGCATATGGCCTTCTTGCATGAGCGTGCCCAATTATTTCACCAACAGCTTGAAGCAGACCCAACATTATAAGGCCTTTGCCAAACGAAGCTGAAGCCAGGCCTCGGCCAAGCTTAAATCGCGGGGTGTAGTGATTTTGAGATTACTGGCATCATCTAAAACCATCTGGACAGCGTTTTTACCTGGGTAATAACGTTCCATTAGTTCAACATCGTCATTGATAGAAGCCTCGTGAGGAACGGCTTGATGGGCTTCAACGAGGTGATCTTTTTGAAAAACTTTGGGCGTATGAACCTGCCAAATCGTATCCCGTTGCAAGGTCTTATCCACCCATGGGGTATTGCCAGGAATAACCTGCTTTAGGGTGTTTTGGGCGGGAATACCCAATGACGTGCCCAATGCTTGACCTGCAATGACAGGCTGAAGAGCATCTTTGATTTTTTCAGGCTGTACCAGTGGGCGCGCTGCGTCATGGATGAGAACAATGTCGGCTTCTGAGGGAAGCGATTGAAGCCCTTGCCCCACGGAATCTCGTCGGGTTGCACCACCAGGGGTAAAAATAATGGGAATTGTTGGCATGCTACGCTCTAAAAAGGCTTCATAATTGGTCTTCCACTGTGGGTTGTAGACAATAACGATGCCTGACAAAGTGGCAGTTGCTAAAAGGGTTTCAATACTCCATTGTAAAATGGGTTTGCCACCTAAGGGCTCTAATAACTTAGAACGCTGAGAGTTGTATCGGTTCCCACTGCCCCCGGCAACCAATATGCCCCAGATACATGGTGATGTCATGAGGATGACGGGGCTCCTTCTGTTGGAATATCTTGATCAGAGTTGCTCGGAAAGTGTTGAAAGGCTTTTTCAGAAGACAAAGGCGTAAGGCTTGAATTCTGTTTTAAAAAAGCCTGCCCTTTCCCTGGTTCTCCACAAGGATGAACGGTGCCGATGGCCTGAAGTTGGGGAAAAAGCCCCAATGTTTCGGGTGGGAGTGCGACCACCAATTGAAAATCTTCTCCCCCATAGAGCACCCAGTCTAACGGGTCTGCATTAGCTCCTGACGCAATTTCGGTTAATTCAGCAGGAATTGTAAGCCGTGAGGCATCGATGACAATATCCACACCACTGGTTTGGGACAGTTGAATGGCCGCATCTGCCAAGCCATCACTCGAATCCATCATGGCAAATTGTGGGAGGACTTGGGCAATTTGTTGTCCAAGGCGTAGTTGGGGTATGGGGCGAAGATGAGCCATTCTGGCTTGTGAATAGCCAGGTGTTTTATGCTGTAAAACTTCCAGTCCTGCTCGACTTAGCCCATGGGGTCCGCTCACCGCAATAATGTTACCTGGTTTGGTGCTGTGTCTTCTCCCTGGAGTCGCATGAGGTGCTAATTTTCCCACTGCTGTAATGGAAAGGGTTGTTTTTTCGGCCCGTGTGGTATCCCCCCCCACGATGGCACAATGGTATTGCTGGCAACATGCTTCAATGCCTTCATAAATGGCTTCGAGCTTCTCCAAACTGTGATGAGGCGGGACAGCAATACTCACCAGAACCCATAATGGGCTGCCGCCGGTGGCGGCAATGTCACTTAAATTTGCAGCAATGCTTCGCCAGCCTGCATCTTGCGGTGTAAAATAGTCCCAGGAAAAATGGACGTCCTCAATGAGGATATCAGTGGTTAAGATGGTTCGTGAGGCGGGATCATAAAAGGTATCATGACGCAAATCCACGCTAGGCCAGCGTGATTGAAGCCGATTGATCCAGGTTCGTTCTAACGTCATACAAATATTATGGCATGAACTGTGTTGGATGTGGAAAGTGGCTTGCCATGAGGAATTGAAACCTTTTTGGTGAACTTACCCGCAAAAGTTAATTCGGTTGCCTGCTGCGCCAGGATATCCACCGGCTTTGGGTTGCAATAAATTTCCTGTAATTTGCATTGGATTTTGCTTCTGTCCCAAGGGTGACATAGCACCTGCAAAGCTGGGAGCGGCTTGCGCTTTAGGAGCACTTTGGAACTTGGGTAAATTTAAATTGAGTAACCCCATGATAAACCTCCTTTTTTGATCCCCAACAAACATCTCACACGTTAAAGCTTTCGTATTTTCATTATAGGGGCAGCGTGGTTGTTTGCAAACCGCTTTGAATAAGATATAAGGTTTTCTTAAGATTCCCAAGGAAAGAAAAGTCTTGAAATTTCTTTACGTTCTTCCTATGCTTCGTAGTACCAAGGATAGCACCCTGTATTAACTGGTTATGATGAAAAAAAGGAGTATTCTTATGATTCAAATCGGAAAACCCGCTCCAGATTTTACAGCGCAAGCCGTTGTAGACGGTCAAATTAAAGAAGTCTCTCTCAGAGACTATCGTGGCAAATGGGTTGTTCTTTTCTTCTACCCATTAGACTTTACCTTTGTTTGCCCAACTGAAATTCAAGGCTTCAATGAAAAATTCAACGAATTTGAAAAAATTAATGCCAAAGTTCTCGGCGCAAGTGTTGATAGCGTTTACTCCCACTTAGATTGGATGAAAGACCTTGGTCAGCTCCGTTTTCCGCTGGTAAGCGATATTACCAAACGGATTAGCCGTGACTACGGTATTTTGATGGAAGAAAAAGGCATCAGCTTCCGTGGTGCGTTCATCATTGATCCCGATGGCGTGTTGAGAAGCTATGTGGTGAATGATCTCTCCGTAGGCCGGAATGTTGAAGAAATTCTTCGGATTCTTCAAGCATTCCAAACTGGCGAACTCTGCCCAGTAGGCTGGAAGCCCGGTGAAAAAACCTTGGGTAAAGCGTAAGCATTAGCTTATCAATATAAAGCTCAAAAAGAGAGACTGTTTTAAAACGGTCTCTCTTTTAAGTTGAAATCTTTAAAATCACTAGGCCAGAATTTGTAGTGATTGACCTGCTTGGCTAAACTGTCCTCCACCGATGGGAGCAGACATGCCATTTTGAATATTGGCTCTTTCATGAAACTTTGTATTGGGCGCATTTACGCCGGCGAGTAAATTTGGCTCATGATGGTGATGAGGGTGGCCTGCTTTTCCAACGGCTCCTGATGGTGGAGCGGAAACAGCTCCAAACGGATTGCCTGCAGGTGATTGCTGCTGGTTTTCTGGTTTTTTATAACCTTGTTGCGCAAATGCAGAACGTAATTGTTGAATACTCACTAAAAAAACTCCAAAAATCTCTATCTACATATATAAAAACATTTGCACACCCAAAATTGCGTATTTTTGAAAAATTTTTACATAGGATATAAGAAATGTGTATTTAATAATGATTAAATAAATATGAAAAATTTAAATATGTTTAGAAACATGACTGTCGGGGTATATGGTTGATGAGGTGGTTAATGGGAGTGACTGCGATGGGAAAATTGTGTAAATGCTTTTCAATAATGAGTTTTGCCAGTGAGCTGATTTTAAGTGTTGTATTATTGAATCCAACGAATATGATGATGATTCAAAAGCCACATATTTCTCTACAAGAACCAACTCTGGTTCAGAGAACAGCCCTAGCAATGGCAACTTTACAACGTGACGGCGTGATTTCGAGGGATGATACGTCGGATCCAACGTGTACGGATTCAACGGGTAGCGGGACTTGTGATCCAACAGATAACAAAGATTAGGGGGCGTAAATACGAGGATTAGGCTAATTATGGGGGTGCGTTGCGATGAAAAATATTTTTGGGATCAAAAATTCCTTTTTTAAATTAACTGGTAAAGCAAAGGGGATGAATATTGCCTTAAGTATAGGAGTAGTCTTTTCAGGCCTTATGGCGGCACCTTTTGCTGTGGATATTCCATCCTATTATGTTGTTCATCAACAGTTACAAAATGCGGTTGATGCCGGGGCCTTGGCAGGAGCCAGTCAATTGCCCAATGGGCAAGCTGCTGCTGAAACGGCTGCTTATGATGTCGCATCTAAAAACTTGGTTGATGGAAAAACATTACAACCCAGTGATCTAAGCTACTCATACACGGGCAATAAGATGACCGTATCTGCAACTGTTCCGATGCAGTCGTTTACGGCAGGTATTTTTAATGCCTTGAATGCCCATAATGCTCCTTCTCAGCAAAATAATACATCCAATAATTTAACGTATAGCGCTGGGAATACGACGTTTACCTGGACAGTAAATGCTGGAGCTTCGGCAGAACCGGCTGCTCGTGACACCATTTTGGTGATTGATACTTCAAGTTCAATGGGAGAAGTGAGTAATGGGCAAACTCTCCTCAGTAGTGTTAAATCAGCGGCAAATGGTTATGTGAATTATGTCATTGCGTCATCTAACAAAGATGTGGATAGAATTGGTTTGGTTGATTTTAACCAAACTGCCCGTCTTGATGTTGGCTTAACTTCAACAACCGATTCGCCTAATTTTTCGTCAGTTCAAAATGGGATCAGTAATTTACAAATGTTCCGGGGGTTTGGCTGGAACACATATTCTGAATCGGGTTTACAGGCTGCTTTGGATGAAATGCAAGCGCATGGGCGAAGTTATGCGAATAAGCAAATCATTTTTATGACAGACGGGAACGCGAATTTGCCTGGTTCGCCAGCTGATTATAGTTATAGCCAATCTGCCCCCTATAGCAAATGCACGGACATGGTCAATCATTCAACTCAAGTTCAGTCCTTATGTACGACTACGAAATACTTTGGCCGACAATATAAAATGTGTCCGGCGTTGCCCAGTAGTCAAATTACCGATGACTTGATTTCAGATCAAGCTCAGCAGTGTGGTCAGGACTATGTCAATTACATGACCAGTGTTACAGATGCACAGTCTGATAGGGCAAAACAAATGGGGGTCTCTATTACGACGATCCGAATATATAATAGTAGTACTTATGATACTTCTTGGCGGGTACTTCAAAGGCTTATTAAAGATCCCAACTGGACACCAGATGCCTTATTAACCTATATGGCAGATACCACGGGTGGGCAGCAATACACAGCTGAGTATTATGATCCAACGGGAATTGACCAAATTTATAGTCAAATTGCTCAAAAAATTCAGGTTAAACTCACTCAGTAGCTCGAATGACCAAACGGGGTTTACCAATAGAAAAGCCTCTTGGATTTTTCGAGAGGCTTTTCCAGAGAATAGTAAACCTCTTACGTAAGTCTACGTTTAAATTATGCGGCTATAAGCTGTGAATCTTCCGATTTAGTCATTTCGTTAAAGAGGTTTAGAAAAATAAATTTTCGGGAATAAGGTTAAAGAGATGGAGTAGATCGATGCGTTGTTGGCTGCGAAATCAGAAACCCGGGCAAGGGGTAATACAAGCTTTAGGCTTGCTATTTCTCCTTTGTTTTGTTGGGGGCTTAGCTGTAGATGCTGGTTTGTATTATTTTATGCATACGGGGGAACAAAATGCGGCTGATTCAGCGGCGTTGGCTGCTGTTACACAATTATATAAGAGTAATGCGACCTCACTTTCAGGTAAAGAATCGGATGCAACCACTTCAGCACAAACGTATTCCCAAGATAATGAAAAAAATAATGTCGGCACATCAGATGTTGAGTTTGGTTATGTGAATCCTACAACCGGGGATACCAGCCAGTTCTCGTCGCCAGATGCGACTAATTTTCCCTTAACCAGTGGGTATAATGCCGTTAAAGTAACGGTCAATGCGGGGCAAAATCAAGCCAATAGTCAAATTCCTTCTGTCTTTGGCCAATTTTTGGGGGTTAGCGGTTTTAATTCTCGAGCACAAGCGATTGCCATTTATGGTGGGGGCGTTAGCAGTATTAGTGGGGTTCGACCTATCTATATGTGTGTGGGTGCATGGAATGAAGCCATTCAGGAATTCTCAGATCCGACCATTCCACAAGTGACTTATGGCCCCTCATCGGTGACTGAAACTGACGGTACAAATACCTATACGGTGAATTCGGGGGATACCAATAGTTGCGGTAATTTACCACCTGGCAACTGGGGATTTGCAGATTTTGATGGTGGTGGTGGCGGGACACCCCAAGTGGCAGATGAATTGACAAATGGATATAGCGGGACAGTATCCGTTGGGAGTAGCTATGGGCCTAAGCCGGGGAATATTATGAATTCGGGGCCTGTCAGGTCTGCTTTAGATGGCTTGGTGACTAATCAAACGGTTATTACGTTTCCATTGTATGATACCGCCTCAGGGAATGGTAAAAACGCCCAATTTCACATTGTGGGTTTTGCCGGATTTGTTATCACGAGTTATGATCGAAAGTCGTCTTCCATTACAGGCTATTTCAAGAAGGTTATGTGTACTCAAGGCTGTACCATGGGATCGTCAGTAACCCCTGGCGGGGTCACAAATGTGCGACTGGTTCAGTAAGACCTTCTGAGAGAATAATGAGTGTCTTTATCGAATATGGACCTGTTTGTTTTCACAGCCAGGATCACATTGCACATCATGATGCTCCTTACAAGCGATACATTCATCCAGAATTCGTAAGGAAATATCGACTTCCCGGTTCATATCGGCCATTTCAATAAGCTTTGCTGTAATTTTTTCTTTTTTCACCAGCAAGGCCTGGCGAGTACGTTGAACCACCTCTTTATCAGTTTGAAAGGAGTTGGCGGTTCCCAAAATTTCTCGAATTTCTTCTAAGGAGAAATCCAGTTTTTTAAGTGAATTGATAAACTGAACCCGTTGAATGACCTTGGGATGATAAAGCCTGAAATTCCCTTTGGTTCGATTATCGGGTTCAATCAAATTGAGTTCTTCATAGTAGCGAAGCGTTCTTAAGGTAATGCCGGTTTTCTTGGCAACATCACCGATACGCAGCAATTGCTTTTCTTGTAAAGAAGGCTGGCTCATGGAAAGGAATTCCTGTAGTCTACATTCATAGTATAGCATAGGCGCTTATCGTTTCTAGGGGGGAGTTTCTCTGTTTTACAGCAAGTTATTAAAAACTTTAAAAACCTTTACGTAAGGTTTAGAAAGGCACTTTTATGGGAATGAAGTCAATACAGCGTTACTTCTCCAATGGTCAAAGAGATGGTTTCCTCTAAAAGAAATAACGTATTGCGAGTTATTGTAACGGGTAGATGTTTATAAGTCGGGATAAAAAGGACGATAACGTCAATACCAAAGAGGCTTTATGTGGACCAAATACCTTATTTGGACACAGAAGCGTAAGATATATTGGGATGTTGCCAAAACAATCCTTTAAAAAATGGAGTTATTCATGAAACGATCTACCTCTTTTTTAAAACGACTTATATAATAGTTTTACCTGTAATAAACATACATTTATTCAGGAGCATGGTGATGTATCTAAAGGTGTTCAAAAATGTCTTGAATGTGAAAAATAGGCTACGGACTTGCTTTAAGGGCCAAGCAACGGTTGAGCTTATGTTCTCAATTATGATGTTTGTGTCGATGTTGGGAACCCTGATCATGGTGAGCCTCTACCTTTATATGAGTAACACATTGCTGACGGCAGCAAAAGAAGGTGCGAGAGTTGCATCCATAAATCAGGATTTAGCAGCCACACAAGGGTCTACAACATATAATGATGGTGTTTCAGCTGTCCAGAGTTGGGTTCAATCATTTATGCAAACAAGTTCAGGCATTGTTTTGCCAACCAGTGATGTTTCTGTAAGTGGACCAACGGGTACTGTGGGTAGCAGAACAGTTCAGGTTACGGTAAGTTATCAGTTTCAAGATCCCCTTGCAATACGAACATTTATGAGTGAATTGGGAGGCCATGGCACATCTTCAGGGTTAGATACATACACTTTGACCAATTCTGCAACAATGAGGTACGAGGAGTAGCGTTACGATGAGTTCACGACCAAGTTCCGGGGGCCCCAGGTTAAGGCGCCTTAATATGGGGCAGGTTTTTATCATACTTGCAATTGTCAGTACGATTCTGACTGTTTTTGTGTTTAAAAGTATGGTCTCTCAAAAATCACCCGTAAAAGCTGAAAATACCGAAACCAAGCCGTTGGTTGTTGCAACACAAGATTTGCTACCGGGCGAAGTGGTTAGTGCCAAAAGTATTAAAGTGGTTGATTGGCCAGAAAACCATTATCCAGATGGGAATGTGTTTCAATCCTCTGATAATTTGATTGGTCGGGCGGTGAAGCATGAAATTTTTTCTGGAGAGCCCGTTTTTAATCCTAATTTAGCAGGCGGACAGGCTCAAGGTGGTTTACCGGTTGTGATTCCGGATGGGTATCGGGCTATGACCATCTTGGTCAGTGAGAGTAAAGATGTTGCAGGATTTATTAAGCCCGGCGATCATGTGGATATTATTGGGACGTTTAACTTTCAAATTCCTGAGTCAACTCAAAAAGCCATTGCCGGGAAGTCTGGGCTTCTTTTGCAAGACAATGTTGATGTTACGCAGACCGTTTTACAAGATGTCAAAGTGCTGGCGACTGCGCAGCAAATGTATAATAAAAAGGACTTTATGGCGCAGAGCGTTCACAGTGAAGGTGGAAATGCCACTAAAACTGCTGCTGCTTCTCCCTCCCCTAAACCGTCAAATTCCGAAAATTCGATGAAGGCAACGGTTGTTTCTTCAGTTACCCTGGCTGTGACACCTGACCAGGCAGAAAAACTTGCATACGCCGATGCAAAAGCACGGTTAACATTGTCATTAAGGGCCTACAATGATCGGACGCAACCGCATCTCTTGGGCGCCATTAGTAATGACTTTTTTCCATTGAAGGATATTTTGAACAAGGTGGTAGATTCCTCTTCGGGTATTGGACCGGGGTTGAATGATGCAGGAATGCTTCCACCTGATAAAATGTCATCTCCCCCTCCTGCTAAAACACCGCCAAAATCATTTGCGGTAACGTCAACAGATGTTCAATTGATTGAAGGAACGGAGAAAAACAGTGTTTCGTTTTAAATGAGGCAATTGAGGGTCTAAAAACAGGCTATGTTCTACGGATTCGGATAATACATATCAATCGTGTGAGAGTTATTTTGAGACAAGGTGAGGAGTTGCAGTTCCATGAATAAAAGATTAATAGCGTTGGCGATGAGCTTGATGCTTGGCTTTGGACCAATGCTAGCTCCGTTGGCAATGGCGCAAGATCAACAACAAATCTCCCCGGATATTCCTATCTTTAAGACCGCAATTGCTCAAAACAACAGTCACTTGGAACTCACGATGGGGAAAGCAAAAGTAATTCATCTCAGTTCTCCGGCAACCCGTGTCTCGATTAGTGATCCACAAACCGTTGGTGTGGTGTTGATTAGTCCGAAAGAAATTGAATTGATTGGTAAAGCGATTGGGGCGGCCAATTTGTTGGTATGGACCAAAGGAACAGGGCAAAACTTTCTCACCATTGATTTGGCTGTGCATCGAGATGTTGCTGCATTGGCAGATAAAATTCAGATGATTGATCCCGGTATTAATATTATTCCAGTGGCGGCAGATGACTCGGTAATTTTAACCGGCGTGGCCGAATCCATAGAGAAAGCACAACTGGCTTATGATTTAACCCAGGCGTATTTTACAAGCGACAAGGGGGGAGCCAGCAGCGGTCAGCCATTAAGCAGTAACTCTCCAGGAAGTTCTACCATGTCTGCTGGTTCACCCAAGATTATCAATCTGATTCGAATTATGGGGCAGCCCCAAACCAAAGCCGAAATGGTTCAAGAGCAGCTCAAAAGAATTGATCCTCGCATTAAATTGGATGTTGTTCCGGGGTATGGTGGCAAGGAAAAAGCCATTTTAACCGGGCGAGTTCGTAATGCCTCTATGGTTTCCAAGGCTATTAATTTAACCAGCGTCTTTTATGGAACGCCTGGCATTAAAGTGTTAACAGGGCCTGGTGGAAATATTGTTCCAGATAGTTCCTCCAGTTCAACATCTTCATCGGCAACAGGTGGTTTTACGGCAGGAACTGGTGGAGAACTTATGAGCAATTTCTCTAATAATGTCCTCCACGGGTCTGTTCTTACAGATGGTTCTGGAAATGTGGTGAGCATGCTCCAAGTTGAAGAGCGGCCGGAAATTCGATGCTCGATTAAGTTTTTGGAAGTGGACAAAACGGATGATAAAAGCTACCAAGCTGCAACGAGCTACTTCTCTAAAAACGTTCGGGCACAGAGCTATGCCGGGAGCTTGGGGCACGGCTTAGTTGGTGGAACAGATACCCTTTTTACCACGATTTCCTCCTTTATGAATCAGGTTAACGGTACCAATCAAGGTGAATTAGGGGTTCAGTATAACAGCAACTTTGCCACGGTTCTCGCCGGTCTTGTTACCACAGGGCGGGCAAAAGTATTGGCAGAGCCCACAATCACCAGTATTAGCGGTGAACCTGCCTCATTCCTGGCAGGTGGGGAGTTCCCGATTCCCTTGCTGAGTACAACAGGAAGTGCCAGTGTGATGTTCAAAGAATTCGGGATTCGTCTGAATGTCCTCAGCACTGTAACCGATCGTGGAACCATTCATATGCAGGTGAGTCCTGAAGTGAGTACTTTGGATCCCGCTGCTGGGATTACGGTGAGTGGCTTTAGTGTGCCAGGGTTAAAAACACGACGAAGTGAGACAGTCGTAGAAATGCACAACGGTGATAACTTTGTCCTAAGTGGTTTATACAATGATAATATGAATGATGTCTATAATAAAACGCCGCTATTGGGGCAAATTCCTATTCTGGGTGCGTTATTCCGAAGCCGTGCTTTTCAACGGAGCCGCTCGGAGTTGATCATTGTGATTCACCCAGAGATTGTTTGGGATATGGATTTACCACCTGAAAACAGCAGCGGAGCTGCCCCTCAAAAAACGTCAGAGGATTATGGGACACCGAGTTATCAAACAACCTCATCCTCTGAAGCGTCCAATACGCCCGTTGTTAAAACCTTTAAGGTTATCAGTACCAAAACAATCTCTCCAGATAGCCAAGTGAAATCACTTTCTCCAACAGAGTTGGCGGCGCAGTTAAGATCTTTGCAGAAGAAAAATCCAAAGGCGTTTTTGAAAGAAGTGAAAAAAGAGCAAAAAGCGGATGAGGCCCTTTCTCAAAAGCTTACAAATGGGCCTACTTCTACTGAAAAAGTGGATGTGAAAATGTTAAAGCTCGATGAGAAATCTGTTAACGCTAAGCCCTCTGCTTCAAAGCCAGTATCTTCTTTTGGAAATGACAAACCAGCCATTGATAACCAGACCCTGGATTATCAAAAAAATGAATTAGAGCAATTAATGAATCATCTTCAATCATCCCAAACTGTAATTGAAGAAGATACTGATGTTAGCAATGATCCGCCTGTCCCTTTACCCCCTCAAGCAACCATTAATAAGGCGGTTTTAAGTAAGCATGCAACAGTAAGTCTGCATAAGGTGCCCTTAAAAAAGGTTGCTTTCCAACCGCTTCATGGAAAACAGTCTCTGACGGCAAAACATCACTCCAAGAAGGAGGTTTCCTCATTGCCACCCAAACCTGTGTTGAACAATCAAAAGCATCCGACAAAGCCCCGAGAAAAGCAGGTCCTTGGAGAGAAGCCTCATAAAAGGGTGGAACATGAGGATAATGTTTCAGTTCAAGCGCAAACCCGGCAATTTATCGCCCATAATGTAAAAATGTTTGAAAAAAGTCTCTCTCGATTACTGACATGGAATAACAATTAATTCACCCTGGAGGACTTATTTCTTTACAAATGCTGCTGATGAGGGATGAGTGAAAAATTCATCTAAAAAGAGGTGTTGGCTTTATTTTGAACGAAAATGAATTCCAACGGTTATCCCAAAGGATGAGTTTTGCAAAATGTCGTAAAGAAAATCATTATCCTGTCGATATGTATGTTAAATGAGGAAGTAACCAGCAAAACCGTTAAGGAAACCAGTGGAACGTTCAAGACAATATTTGAGAAGGCTACTGCGTAACACCCCCCTTATGGTCATGGGGGTTGGGATATGAATCCGTTACGTGTTATAGCTGTTGCTAGCTCTGAAGAAACCCGTTCAAAGCTTTTAAAGCAACTTCAGCAGTTAAGCTTTATTCAGTTTGATGGGGTTGTCTTGGAGCTTTCTGACGCGCAAAGTTTGTGGCAGAAGCAAAAACCCGATTTATTGATTATTGATCTCACCGGGCGTGAGCTTGATGCCTGCCTGTTTATTGAAGTCATTAATTACAATGTTGAGAGTAAAACGGTTGTTTTTGGTTTACACCGGGAACTCGATCCAAACATTATTGTCAAAGCGGTTTCCAGTGGTGTAAAGGAATTCATTCAATATCCGCAAGATCCGGCTGCTTTAGAAACAGCATTGGAAAAGTATTGGAACTTTCTGCAAAAACTGGCTCAAACCCAAAAAGGTGAAATTGAAGCTTCGAAAGCGAAAACGTATTCGGTGTTCGGAAGTAAGGGAGGCGTTGGTACATCAACGGTTGCCGTTAATTTAGCACATCAGCTTCATCTGGTGACACGCCAGCCTGTTGTGATATTTGATATGGATCAGGTGTTTGGGAATACGGCGGTTATGTTAAATTTTAAAGCCAGTTATGCTGTGTCTGATTTGGTCTCTGAAAATCCTAATGAGATTGATGATGCTTTGATTAGTAAAATTATTATTCACCATGAAATTGGGGTGGATTTGGTGGTGGCTTGTAAAAACGTGTTGGACGAGAACCCACTAGTTCCACCAGAGCTCCTTGAGCGTATTATGGCATATTTAAAATCCCATTATCAGTATATTGTGATTGATCTACCCACTCACGTGGTTGATCCGTACCATCAATATTTTGTCGAGAATAGCGATGATGTTCTTCTGGTCTCTTCTTTGGATATTCCAGGCCTGTATCGAACCCGTCAGTATATTGAATTGGTAAAACGTCATTTGGATCCCAATAAAGTGAAATTGATTTTAAACCGTTGCGATTTGAAAGCAGCGGTGGGGCTCTCCAATGAAAGCATTGAAGAAGAATTTAAATATCCAATCTATGCTCGTCTGCCGAATAATTGGCAGCTTAATGTGGAGGCAATGAGTTTAGGCCAAGCGCTGGAGTCTGTTTCTCCAAACTCTGATTTGGTTAAAGCGCTTCAAGAGTTAGCTACAAGGCTCACGGGTGTGATGGTCGCTTTACGTCCAGAGGAGCAATCTGAGAAACATGTTGGTTTATTTGATCGGTTCACAAAGCGAGGTAGCGCATGTCGTTAGCAAAGCAAGGCTGGGGAACCTTCAAAAAGCCTGCTGCTGATTCAACAGCTGGTGATCAAGAGAATGAGCAAAAGCAGGAGACTCTTTATTCTCCCACTGCTTCATCAGAGGTTGCTGTGACTCACAAAGCCGAACAGGCTTCGATGGGACATGGTGCTAAGAATGAGAAAGAAAATGAATCCGATCAACTGCGGGTGAAGATCCATCGTCGTTTGATTGAAGAAATGGATACCAGCCAATTAAGCGATATTAATCCAACTGAGCTGCGTAAACAGGTTCGGCAGGCGGTTAATGAACTTTTACTGGAAGAAAATACCTTACTCACCCAGGTTGAACGAGAACGTCTTGTTGATGAGATTTTAGATGAAACGATGGGGCTTGGCCCATTGGAGCCCTTATTACGAGACAAATCTACGAGTGAAATTATGGTCAATGGCTGCAAGCAAGTTTATGTTGAGCGCAAAGGCAAGCTTGTTTTAACTGATGTGGAGTTTAAGGATGACCGGCACCTGCTTCAGATTATTGACCGGATTGTTTCTCGCATTGGCCGCCGGGTTGATGAAAGTAGCCCGCTTTGTGATGCCCGCTTACAAGATGGTTCCAGGGTCAACGTGATTATTCCCCCTCTCGCCATTGATGGGCCTTCGCTAACCATCCGAAAATTTTCAGCTGATCCCTATAAAGTTCAGGATTTAATTAATTTTGGTTCTTTGTCTGAAATGGCTGCTGAGGTATTAAAGGCCTGTGTTTATGGTCGTCTCAATATTATTATCTCAGGTGGTACAGGTTCAGGGAAAACCACTTTGTTAAACGTGGTTTCTAGCTTTATTCCCCATGATGAGCGGATCGTAACTATTGAAGATGCTGCTGAGCTTCAGCTTCAGCAAGAACATGTGGTTCGCTTGGAAACTCGCCCTCCCAATATTGAAGGGCAAGGGCAAGTAACCATGCGTGATTTGGTTAAAAACTCACTACGGATGCGCCCTGAACGGATTGTTGTTGGGGAGGTTCGTGCTGGCGAAGCTTTGGATATGTTACAAGCCATGAATACTGGTCATGATGGCTCCTTAACCACCTTGCACGCCAATACCCCTCGTGATGCAATTCGTCGATTAGAAACGCTGGTGATGATGGCTGGG
This sequence comes from Vampirovibrionales bacterium, assembly GCA_025449835.1. GTDB lineage: Bacteria > Cyanobacteriota > Vampirovibrionia > Vampirovibrionales > JAGQHJ01 > JANWIO01. Next base: position 13,960 of record JANWIO010000107.1, on the reverse strand, counting down.
TTTGATTTACCGCAAAGAGCCATTCGGGAACAAATTGCATCTGCGGTTGATGTGATTGTTCAAGCCAGTCGCTTAAGCGATGGGAGCAGAAAGGTGATGAGTATTACCGAAATTGTGGGTATGGAAGGTGATGTTGTTCTCTTGCAGGATATTTTTATGTTTAAGCAAGAGGGTGTTGATGAAAACGGAAAGATTCTGGGTGAATTCAAATATACCGGTGTACGGCCCAAGTTCCTGGAGCGAGTGATTGCAGCGGGGGCAAAGTTGGATTTAAGCCTGTTCGAAACATTTTAGGTACTCTCTGGATATGTGGATATGGATTGAGGTGAGACCAGTTAAATGAACCCGATTTATTTTATACCGGCAATTCCCGTCTTATTTATCATAGGGGGTGTATACTTTACCTTTTTTGCCAAGCGGGATCAAGCTCGTGAATTTGTTCAACAGTTGTTTGATGAGCAGGATCGTTCGGAGCACATCAAGCGCATCCAGCAGCATCATTTTATTTTGAAGAAAAAGAACAAAGATCAGAGCCCCTTTATGCAAAAGCTGGATATGGACATGGAGCGGGCCAATTTAATGTTGAAACCCAATGAATTTATCTTAATTTCATTGGGATTCTGTCTACTCGGGTTTATGTTTCCATTCATCATGGGAAAAGGGTTTCTAATCGCATTAGGCTGTGCTGTTGTTGGTCTGTTTTTGCCTAAACTTTACCTGAAGGTTAGAATTATGTTCCGGATGAAAAAAGCAAGAGCCCAGTTTCCCGATGTTTTAGACATGATGGTGAGCTGTTTTAAGTCTGGCTATGGGTTTAGTCGGGCTGTGCAAGTGGTTTCGGAGAACTTTACAGATCCTTGGTCGACTGAGCTGAGTAAAGTGGCCACTGAAATGAATTTTGGATCTACGTTGGACGATGCTCTGTTTTCTCTGGCAAAGCGTGTTCCCAACCCTGATGTAGCGCTTTTCGTTACGGCTGTTTTGATTCAAAAAGAGACTGGCGGTAATTTAGCAGGCTTATTACAAAATTTAAGCAATACCATTCGAGAACGGTACAAACTGATTAGTAAAGTTGGGGCGCTTTCTGCTCAGGGAAAGCTATCCGCTGTGGTTGTATTTTTGTTACCCTTTGGCCTCGCTGGGATTCTAACACTTTTGATGCCTGTTGCCATGGACCATTTTGCTCATAACCCCATTGGGCAATTTTTAATTGGATTTGCCCTGTTTTGGCAAGCCATTGGTGGCGTCGTTCTCAAAAAAATTGTGACATTGGAGGTCTAAATTATGGAGGTGATTGTACTTGGCGCTTTAATTTTTCTAACCTTATTGATGTTTGTGGTGGGCTTTGTTTATACCCGGAACCAAAATCAGGTAAAAGCGAGGGTGAATAGTTTAAATACAGAAACTGCTTCAAAAGTTCTGAGCGGAAGACAGAAAAGTCTTGATGACAGTTTTGTGCAACGGGTGATTGTTCCGCTGGCTCAAACCATTTCAGATAAAATTCAGTTTGTGGTGCCGTTGTCCGGTAAATCATGGATTCGTCAAAAGTTAGTTCAGGCCGGTTATTTTAAAACGCAGTATGTTCAAACCTTCATGGGCATCCACTGTATGACCACCATCGGGTTTCCTCTGGTGATTACAATATTGCCTGCCATTCTGACACGTTCAGGGTTTACAGTGATGACTGTTTTGATGACCTTGTTTTTAGGCTTCTTAGGTTTCTTTATTCCGGTGTTTGTCTTGTATTTAAAAGCTTCTAATAGGCAAATGAGTATCCGAAGGTCTTTGCCTGACTTTATAGACTTGCTTGTTGTTTGTGTTGAAGCGGGTCTTGGCCTAGATATTGCAATTTCAAAGATTTCAAGAACCGAATCGGTTCAGACTTCTGAATATTTAAAAGAAGAACTCATTCGCTACACCAAGGATGTTGGCCTGGGAAAACCCAGAAAAGATGCCTTAATGGATTTAGCCAACCGCACCGGGGTAGATGATTTGAACGTTGTTGTTAATGCGTTAATTCAATCCTATGAAATGGGGACCGGTGTTGTGCAGGCTTTAAAAGTTCAATCGGATGGGCTTCGGCAAAAACGCCTTCACCGGGCAGAAGCAGCAGCCAATAAAATCGCAGTTAAAATGGTTTTACCAATTTATATCTTTTTCTTTCCAGGGATCTTTATTGTGGCTTTGGGGCCGATGATTCTTTTGGCGGTTGAGCGTATTGGCCAAGCCATGCAACATACTCCACCCGGGATGTAAGCCCAAAGAAACTGGAACTAAATCAGGGAGTGCTTTGACGTACTTGCTGATAGATCTTCTACGGTTAATTGTAGGTCTTCTAGGTAGGCGTCTAAGCGCTCCATAGGTTCCAAACCAATTTGAGCGCCGGGATTTTGGACCACATTTGCGGCATTAATTGTTGCCCGCTTTAGCCCTAATGGAATATCCCAGCCATCTTTGATAACAGAGGCAGTAAAGGTACTGGCAAAAGCGTCTCCTGCGCCTAAAGTACAGGTGGATTCAATGATAAGGGGTGAAATAAAGTAGCGCGCACCTTTATCGTCGGCTGCAAAAACACCGTTCCTGCCATGGGTGACGATGGCAATTTTGGGGCCCAGATCTTTGAGTTTCTCCAAAATAACCGTGACACGTTCGCTCTTGGAAGAGGAGGTCAGAAGTGCGGCTTCTGTGCGGTTCATCACCAAAATATCTGTTTCTGAAATAATTTTCCGCAGTGAATTGATGCCGCGTTTAATTTGAGCAAGTCCTGGGTTAAAGGCCATGTTAATTCCTTGTTCATACGCGATATCCGAGAGGCGATCAAAGTCTTCTTCTGGGTTTCGACTCCCAAAGGCACCAATATAAATCCATTTTGCGAGGCTTAGCCTGTTCCAATTGATTTCATCAAAGTTAATCATATGGCTCACGCCGCGATTCACGAGAACCGTTCTATCCTGGCCAGGAACATTGAGGATAATTGACATTCCGGTGCGAGCCCGTTTACTGCTGTCAATCTGTAAAAATTCAGTGTTCACATGGAACTTGCGAAGCCTGCTTAAAACTTCTTCGCCGCCCTTATCATTTGCAATCCGGGAGAGGATAGCCGCTTTGAGCCCTTGAATACTAAAATTAACGGCAGTATTGGTTCCGCCGCCACCCACTTCGAATAAGGGGTAGTCCACATTAATCTTAGCGCCTAATGACATGCACAGATGATTGCTTCTGACAAAGGCTGCATGCTCTGAATCTGCAGGAAGATTCACAAATACGTCCTGGACGGCACTGCCGACAGAGATAATATCAATGGGCGATTCTTCTGGCGATGCGTTTTTATCTTTAACGGGTTTGTTGTTTTGAGGGGGCATGGGAGGGCGCTTGACTTTCTGCATCTATACTACGGGCTGTTGACTTTTCGACCTGTGAGACGGCTTGGTCTCCTGCGGCTAGCACTAGCAGATTTCGGTAGGTTTGAACGGTTTCTTCTGCTTGCTGAAGCTTTTGCTTTTGATTCAGGAGAATCACGTTAATCATATCGGCTGTTTGTGGGGATTCTTGAGAAATTGGCTTGGATTGTGTTTCCAGAGTGCTTAACGATGATTTTAATTGTGTAACTTCATCTTGTGCTTGCTGAAACTGAAGATAGTTAAGGACAAGTTGGCTTTGAACCTGCTCAATTTCACGGGTTAAAACAACCAAATCTGCGCTGGTTACCATGGTTAGCCGCTGAGGTGATTGGTCTGGAGCAGTCATTCGTCCAAGAATAGTGCTACCGACCAGGGGGGCCGGGCTGGAAGCAAGCATGGAGCCCCCAATGCCGCCAATTTGAATGATTCCCTGAAGCATTTTTTCAGTCCAGGCAATTTTGTCTTTTGGTTTTACTTTTCCGGTCTTTTCAGCAATTTTTTCAAGGGCAATCTGTAAAGAAGGATTCCGTTGTAAGGTAGAACGCCATAATGCTTCAATCTGCGGCAAAATTTGATGCTCTTCTGTGACCATTTGGGATTGAAGATCTTGATGAATACCTTCAACAGGGCTGTTGTTAAAGGCCAATGCTGTGTGCATCAAGAGAGAGCCCATGAGAAAGGCAGCGCAAATGCAGAATGCTTGTCGCTTCATTGTTTTAGCACATCCTTTTTGACAGAAAAATTATTGGAGAGGTTTTGATCTTTGCCGGTATTTGCAGTCAGTGGCATATCATTAAACACCAGATCCTTCATGCCATTGGTGCCCACCAGGCGTTCAAGGGCAAGATAGTGCTTCTGGGCCGATTGTTTTGCCAAAAGTCTTTCATTGGTTGCAGACTGATAAAGGGATTGAACCCATAAATCGTTTAATGTGTGGGCTGTTTCTGTTGTTTTTGGGTATTGTTGGGTAATTTGTTTGACCATCGCATCGGTTTTAACGTAGGCCATTAAGCTGTGTTTGTACTGGAAATAATTTTCAATTACGGATTTTTGGAGTCCTTGCACAAAACTAGAAAGCTCGACCAGCTCAATATCAGAAGGGAGCTTTGAAGGATCCTCTTTTTCGGTATGATTGATGGCTCTGTCCATCATGTTGGCGCTAATGGATGCGGCTCCAGCTTCATACTGGTTGGCTCCCATCATATAAGGAACCAACGCAACGCCACTTAAAAGCCCACCAATAGCTCGTGAAAGAATACTGGTATGGAAATACCGCAGTTCAGGGGGGGTGGCCAGGATTTTTAAACCGTATTGAACCACGGGGTTATGATTAATGACGGCTTGCCACAGTTGTTTTAAGTTGTAGGTGTCTTCATTGGTGAGTTGATATGTGGTATTGATATGGGCTTCTAGGGGTTCTTTTAGGGTCCCAATGGCAGGTGATAGATGAATTTTGGGTGCTTTATCCGATTGTAACTGAACTGTTTTGGCTTTTGGGGCTTGCTGGGGAACGTCTGCAAAACATAATGGGACTGTTAAAGCCCATAGAACACTACACAGAAAAATAGATTTTACAGCGGAATTCACACAAGGGTTCCTTTTTACAGCGTTAGTCATATTGTGGCAAAAAAACAGGATTTCGACCATCCCTTTTCTTTGAAAACATTCTCTATGGAGCAAATGTTTGGGTTGAGATTGCTTAAGCATCATTCCATCGCGTCAATACAACGATAAGAGCCGATAGACTGCCAAATCGCTTGGAGGTTCCAATGTGTATTTAGGGTTCGTTAAGGCTTATAGATTGGTAATTTTTTCGTGATGGATATCGTAATATCGCCCTGGATGGACGCGGGCCTCCTCTAGGGTAAAGCCGATATCCAAATTGGGATGAAAATACTCATGCTCACCTTGCATCAGAATAATGTTTTTAATATGGGGAATACTGTATTCCAGATAATAGTCAAAGCAGTGTGCCCAGAGAGGACCGCCATTTAACGTTGAAAACGGTTGTCCCTCGCCTTCTATAAGAATACGGTAGTTGAGTAGGGCTTGTCGTTCCAATACATAGTTGTTCCCGTTGAGTGTTTCCAAACGTACCCAGGGGTAAAGATGTGGTGTTGTAAAGAGACTAAATAGCGTATGAAAAGTAATGCCTTTCCAGTGTCCATAGTAAGTCCACCCTGCTTTACTTGTAATACGGCGGCTTTCATTGAACATAGGGAGGGTTGCAAGTTGTTTTAGCGACATGGATTTGGCATGCTGGTTTTCAATACGAATCTGAAGGGCGTAAGTGTTGATATCAAAGACAGGGAGCCGATCCCTGTAAATGGCTGGCCACGGCCGAATGGACTGGGCGTAAATTTCAGTTTCCTGTTCGTATTTGGTATATAAACTGCGAAATAATGACATAATATTCCTTTGTGCATTTATACATGTAGCCTGATGGGCGGAACGTAAAAAAATAGAACTTTCGTTTCATTTATCAGTCATTTATCATAAAGTAGACCCCAAGAGTTCTCAAGTAGGAGTCTCTGAATGGACCGCCTTAAATCCTTTTTTTTGTTTCAGCCTGATAAACTATTAGTTGGCTGTTGCCTTGCTTTGCTGATTTTATTTGTGGGGTTGCGAGCCATTTCTGCGGAAAATACCGATCAAATTCGTGTTAATTCAGGCAGTCAAACCTATGAGCCTTTTCAAGGTGTTTCTCATTTTGAGGGTAACGTGATGGTTGCAATGGCTGGGACTGAAGTGACGAGTTCTCAGGCCGATATCAAAATGGGGAGTGATGGGAAGCCGGATACAGCCGTGTTTACAAATCATCCTAAGTTGGTTCGACAAACTGGGAATATGAACCAAACCATTCAAGCCAACACCTTAAATATGGGGCTTAAATCAGGGGATATGCAAGCTCAGGGTGATGTGACAACTCATTTATCGGGAGATCAAAAAGCAAATGATATTTCCATTAAATCGGATACACAGGTTTTTGATCAGCAAAATGGTTTGATGAAGGCAATTGGCCATGTCAGTGTTCATAAAGGCGATACGTTAGCCACGAGTCCAGAGGCAATTATTATCCTAGGGCCTTCTGGGGAGGCTAAAAAGGCTGTTTTTATTAAGGGAGCCCATCTGGTTCAAAATGATCAGGAGATGAAAGCCGATACCATTACTGTTGAGCTGGATACCGGCAACATTTATGCAGAAAAAAATACAGAAAGTACAATGATCGCAAAAGACAAGGATGGAAAACCAACGCATATTAAGGTGCAATCATACCTGCAAGAGGTAGATAAAGACACGGGAAGCATGATGGCCAATGGAAATACCGTGATTCATTATGATGATTATGTGATTAAAGGGCCAAAAGCAACTTTTTACCGCGAGAATAATGAACTTAATCGGATTGTGATGACCGGTCGCTCTCAAATCGACGATCCGGATCGGAAAGTGACTGGCGATTCGATTGTGATTACGGTGAATCCAAAACAATTTAATGCCAAAGGGAACGTTACCACGTTTATTAAATCAAAACCGCAACAAACGGCTTCGACACTAGGAACAAAGGGGAAAACGGGGAGTTCTTCTCGAAACGACACTGTCAGTTCGGCAAAGAAATCTTCATCTGGTTCTACATCCAAAGCCTTGAATGAGGAATTGATGATTGAGCAAGCAACGAAAGCCTCTGAGAAACATTCACGATGACACTCAACGTAAAGAATTTGCATAAACAATATGGGGGGCGACCTGTCGTCAATGATGTCTCCTTTCATGTGGATTTGGGAGAGGTTGTCGGGTTATTGGGACCTAATGGGGCTGGGAAAACCACATCATTTTACAGTGTTGTGGGGATTATCAAGCCGGATAAAGGGGAAACCTGGGTGTATGATCAGGATATTTCCAAGCTGCCCATTCATGCCCGAGCCCGTGCCGGGGTAGGCTATTTGCCCCAGGAAACCTCGGTTTTTAGACGCTTAACTGTGGAAGAAAACCTCAAGTTGGTTCAAGAATTTCAATCCGGTACCGCTAAAGAAAAAGAAGACCAGCTGGAAAAGCTCCTTCAAGAGTTTGGGATTGCGAGACATCGGAAAAGCATGGCCATTCAGCTTTCCGGGGGAGAACGTCGTCGGGTTGAGATTGCCCGGGCCATTGCTGCAAACCCAAAGTATCTGTTGCTGGATGAGCCTTTTACAGGGATTGATCCCTTAGCCATTCAAGACATCCAAAAGCTAATTGTGCAGCTTAAGAATCGGGGAATTGGGATTCTCTTAACGGACCACAATCCAAAAGCAACCCTGAACATAGTTGATCGGGCATATATTATTCACGATGGGAAGATTATCTTTTCGGGGACCGCAGAGGAAGTATCTAACAACGAGTTGGTTCGAGAATATTATTTGGGGAATGATTTTGCTCTGTGAAACTTCTGGACCGTTACCTTATTAGTCGTTTGACCGTACTTTTTATCTTTGCCATCCTGGTTTTTACCATTGCCTGGATAGCGCCAGAAATTCTGTTCAATGCGATTCAAGGTGTTTCTCAAGGAAAACTAACACTGGCTCAGGGCTTTGACTATTTGGTTTATCAGGTGCCCACGGTTTTAGTCTATTGCATCCCGATTTCCACTTTATTTGCCAGTGTTTTTCTCTTTCGTCAGTTAAGTCTGTCGTCAGAATTAACCTCGATTTTAACCAGTGGTGTGCCGTTTGCTCGAGTTTTATTGCCTATCGGACTTGTTGGCTTGGGGATTTCAGTCTTTTTCTATATCACACAGGACTGTTTTGTCCCCTGGGCTTCCTCTAGTCTACATCAGCTTACAATTACCACCCATTTTGATGACCATAATAATATTAATCCGCAAGTTACCTTTGTTGAAAAGTCTCCTTCGGGGCAGATGGAAAAGTTTTTGGTGATTTCGCCCAAGGCAAAAGCGGCACAAAATGAGTTTATTTTCTTATTCTATAGTGGCGAGGGTGATGGGACGCACATTGAGCAGATTATCACAGCCATGCAGGGGGGGTGGAATCAGGCGCTTCAGGAATGGGACTTAAGAGATGGCATCAATTATCTTGTGAATCAAGAGGGTGTGTATCGTTACACTGGGCGGTTTAATCAAATGTTTGTGAAAACAACGCCCATTGCCTATGAATTATTGTCTTTTCCCACGGGTAATCCTGAAGAGTTTAACTTGAGACAGCTTGGTCAATATGTCCGTTTACTTATTCGGGGTGGGGAGACAGAAGATGCAAAATTTTATGCAGTGCGTCTTTATCAACGCTATTTTTTATTGGTTATTCCCCTGTTATTTTCAGTTTTAGGAGCTGCCATCGGGGTAGAACGCTCTCGTGCCAGGAAAAACATGGGGCTAACCTATGCGGCCGCATTATTGCTGTTTTATAATGTCTTTATTCCTGTTTCGACGACATTGGGGAGTATCGGGCTTTTACCTCCCATGGTTGCTGCTTTTATTCCACCTTTGGTCGCTGCGGGGAGTGGGTGTGCTATTTTAAAACTTCGTCAATTCGAAGGTTAGTTCTGCTTTTTTTTCTGGGTACAATACAATTAAAAAAGTTTTTTGATAAGAGGCTTCTTTGGTGGAGCAAAAACGTAGCTATTATGAGCTCCTGGGAATTGATCCTTATGCCGATACAGATAAAATCAAGGCGGCATATCGTCGTTTGGCGCGCCAACTCCATCCAGATATTAACCCCGGTAACAAAGAGGCCGAGCACAAATTTAAGCAAGTTGGGGAAGCTTACTCTGTGCTTTCCGATCCGCAAAAGCGATTGGCGTATGATAAAACCTTAGGGATTCTCAAAAACGTCCATTCAAAAACGGCTCAAAAAACAGATCACAACACGACTTCTACGAGGGCAGCCTCGCAAGAACGGGCTTCTTCTCAAAAATCCAAAAATCCGCCACCCCGATCTCGTTCCACTGCGTCATCCTCAGAGAAAGGCCAGCCTTACGTCGATATTAGTGGAACCGCTTTTAAGGACATGTTTGATTCTTTGTTTCGCAAAGATCCAAAATCTTATGAGGCTTCTACACCAAAAACACCCCCTCCTGCTCAAACATCTGCAAAATCGGCTGCTCAAAATGCTGTTCGGGGAGAGGACGTTGTGATTGAAGCCATTATCAGTAAAGAAGAATCTCAAAATGGTGTGATTAAAACCGTCAATGTTCAACATTCTGAAACCTGTAAGCGATGCTCAGGGACAGGAAAGGTGAATAGCGTTCCTTGTCCGGCATGCAATGGCGAAAAACAACTGGTGACGCTTCGGAAAATTGATGTCCGAATTCCTGTTGGGGTGAAGGCTGGGTCTAAAGTTCGTGTGGCCAAAGAAGGCGGACGCGGCTTGAATGGTGGTGACCCAGGCGATTTGTTTTTAATCATTCGCATTGAAGAAGATCAGCTCTTGAAAGTAGATGGCTTAACTGTTACATGTGAGCTTCCCATTTCGATGATTGAGGCGGTACTGGGGGCAGAGATTGATGTGCCGACGCTGCATGGCAAGGTGAAAATGGTGATTCCACCGCAAACAAGTTCTGGTGTCGTGTTTCGTTTGAAAGGGCAAGGCGTTACGGCTGGTGGTTCTTCAGGGGATCAGTTTGTGACGGTAAAAATCATTGCACCAAAAACATTGTCTGCCCGGGAAAAAGAACTCTACGAAGAATTAGCCAAACTCCAAAAGGATTCTCCCAGAGGAAGCTAATCAGCTCAAGGTTGTTTGAAGCGATTTTGTTGGGAAAACATTACCACCCATGGATGTTGAGTGGGCGTTTGGCAAATTGAGAATGTTTTAGTATTGGTGTTACCCCATGCATAGGGCCATCATAAAAAGGATGATCGTTGAAAAGAAGAAGGGGAATATCGTTATTAGGGTCGCATTCTTGCAGGGCAATGCTGTAGTCATTATCAATCTGTTGGTAATGCTCAAGTCGAATGGATTGAAGTCGACTAAAGGATTCAATCTCCTTGAGTAAACTTTCTGGCCTTTGTTGGAAATGATCCCACATAAACTGAGAAAAATCTGCCAGACGCGGTTTACCGCCCGTTAAATCTTTGTTAGGGCCATAGGAAAGTCCTCTAATCGGAGAGTTCCCAAAAGAATCCCAATGTAAGTTCCTTTCTGTAGGGGCATTTAAGCCTTTAGCAATTTTAATGCCATCAGTTTCTACTCTAAATGGGGATTCCTCTAGGGGATCCAATTCTTCAAATAATTTGGATCCCTGTTGATGTAGAAAATTTGAAACATCCTGAAAGAGCTTTTCATGAAATGTGCGGATGGCGGTTACATTTTCAAGGCCAAAATGGCTGGCAGAATTGCAAATTAAAGTAAAACGAGGTTCTAACACATCTTCTAACCGAGAGGCAATCTTTTGAATCAAAGAAGGCGATGGATTCATGGCTGTGTTTACAACATCTAAATCTGGCTTCGAGAGGTGGATAAGATAACGTTCTGGCGAAGGGGGATGATGATGACTCCAGCCAAATCGTTGGTTTGCCTTTAAAGGGAATGCTTTAGTGCAACGCATCCGATGTTCCTTTCCTTAAAACAGAGGGTTCTCTGCTAGTAAAAGTAAACCCTTCAATGGGAGAAATTGCGCTGGTGAAATATTTTTTTACAAACTGTTACCCAGGGTTTTTCGCGAGGCAGAAATGATAAGGATGATATGAAACTCCTGAGAATGGAGGATTTTTTGATAAAGGCACTCCTATGTTTGGTTGATGTCAATGTGGTTAAAATCCGTCATCATCAGTAGTAGAGGTGTGCTTGTGGAACCATATGGAAGAGAGCGAGTGTACATATGCGGTGGATCCCTTATAAAATCTGGCTAGGAATACTCGTACTGAGTGCCTGTTTTCTATTGATTCCCCATCCTGTATGGGCGCAATCGCCTATTGGCTTGCCTACCATGGATATTAAATTGGGTCAGTCGACGAATCCCCAGGATATTAGTAAAGGGCTTCAGATTTTAATTCTTTTAACGGTGTTAACGTTAGCACCGGCAATTTTGATTATGACCACAGCTTTTACCAGAATCGTGATTGTGTTGTCATTGGTTCGTCAAGCGATTGGATCGCCTACACTCCCGCCTAATCAAATTATTGTTGGATTATCTCTCATTCTCACATTCTTTGTGATGTCTCCGACTTTTTCGAAAATTAACACGAACGCAATTCAGCCTTATTTGGCCAAAAAACTACCACAACAAGAAGCTCTAACAATGGCTATTACGCCACTACGGGACTTTATGTTTAAGCAGGTGGATGAGAAAGATGTGACCCTATTTGTAAAACTGGCCAAAATTAAGGAACCGAAAACAACCAATGAAGTACCCACCTATGTGTTGGTTCCGGCCTTTGTAATTAGCGAACTTAAAATTGCCTTTCAATTGGGATTTGTCATTTTTCTACCATTCTTAGTGATTGATGTGGTTGTGGCCAGTATTTTAACCTCAATGGGGATGGTTTTTCTGCCTCCAATGACAATTTCAATGCCATTTAAGTTGGTATTGTTTGTCTTGGTCGATGGATGGCATTTGATTACCGAAGCACTCGTGCTGGGTTTCCATTAGCGATGGAGAGAGAGTGAGATGACGCAGGTTGATTTTTTAGACCTTTTACAACAAACCGTGATACTGATGTTGCTGTTATCAGCTCCCATCTTGGTGGTTTCGATGGTGGTGGGTTTAGCCATTAGCTTGATACAGGCGGTAACCCAGATTCAAGAATCCACGTTAACGTTTGTTCCTAAAATTTTGGCGGCGCTTCTTACCTTGGTGGTTGCAGCGCCCTGGATGCTGGATTTGTATATTGACCGTGCGCACCGAATTCTCCATTACCTTTCCGTAATTACCCGATAAAACAGAGCAGAGGATACCCGTGGACCTAAGTGTACTGACGAATGATACCATCTTACTTTTCCTGTTAATGCTAATTCGCATTTCAGGAATGATGGTGAGTGCACCGGTATTTGGTCAGGCTGGGGTTCCGGTGCAGCTTAAAGTGGGGATTGCTGTCACACTTTCGCTGATTCTCTTTCCCATTTATTCCGGGCATGCGTCTGTGCCGGCAAACGATTTATGGATGTTTACATGGCTTGCCGGTCAGGAATTTATTATCGGTTTGCTCATTGGATTTGTGGCAAATTTGGTTTTTGTAGCAGTTCAGTTGGCTGGGAACCAGGTAACGTTGCAAATGGGGCTGAGTACTGCTCAGGAAATCGATCCCCTGACCAATGCTCAGCAGCCTGTTTTAAGCCAGTTTTACTTTATTTTGGCGATTTTGCTTTTTCTGAATCTCAACCTCCATCACTATTTGATTATGGCCTTGGTCAAGAGTTTTCAACTGGTTCCCCTAGCCAGTGGGCTTTTGAATATAAAACTGTTGACGATTCGCTTTATGGCCCTGACAACCGATGTTTTTATGCTGTCTCTTGTTCTTGTCCTTCCCATTATAGGGATTACGCTGGTTCAGGAAATTGCCTTGGCTATGATGGCTAAAGTTATGCCCCAGATGAACATCTTTATGGTGGCATTGCCCTTAAAGGTGGGTGTGGTTCTTATTTTAATATCGGCCACATTACCCTATACCACGATAAGCCTGAATCAGGCATTTCAGCAGCTTCCAACGCATCTGTTTGCGTTGTATCAGCAGTAAGGAGCTAAAATGTCAGAAGCCCAGGATAAAACAGAGAAACCGACGGCGAAACGCCTCGCAGATGCTAGAAGAGAAGGTCAAGTGGCAAGGAGCAATGACCTTACGTCAGCCTTGGTTTTGGGCGCAATAGCACTGATTCTCATAATTTATGGCGGGTACTTCTTTCAATATGTCTCCCATCTGGCACGAGAAATACTGGGGCATGAGCTGAGGAAGGCTCAGTTTATGACGTTATCTTCTTTTGAAACGATGCTGAACTACATGATTTACCAGATTATCATTCTGCTTTTACCATTTTTAATGGGGACGATGGTGATTGGTATTTTTGCCAATATTATTCAAATCCGTTTGATGTTTACCACGGAGACCCTCAAGCCCAAGCTGGAAAAGTTGAATCCTCTCAGTGGGTTTAAACGGTTTTTTTCAGTAAAGTCACTTGTAGAGCTCGTTAAAGGCGTGCTTAAGATGGTTATTATTGGTTTTTGTGCCTATTCTGTGATTAATGGGGAGAAAGGTCAGCTTTTTGCCATGGGGCAAATGGGATTTACGCAGTCTTGGCAGGTTATTACACAACTCGCAGTGAACATCTGTTCTGCCGTGGCTATCGTGCTTTTAATCTTGGGTCTTGCAGATTGGTGGTATCAGCACTATGAATTAATGAAAAAGCTGCGCATGAGCCGTCAAGAAGTGAAGGAAGAGATGAAAAATGCAGAGGGGAGCCCGCAGGTTAAAAATAAAATTAAAGCTGCCGGTCGGGCCATTGCCCAAAAGCGCATGTTAAAAGCCGTTGCAGTTGCTGATGTTGTTGTGACCAACCCGACTCACTTGGCCATTGCGATTCAGTATGATCCAGTTGTTGCACCTGCACCTCGGGTTGTTGCCAAAGGGGCTGATC
>JANWIO010000106.1 GCA_025449835.1 Vampirovibrionales bacterium | reverse complement strand
GTTAACGGCATGCTAAACGATCCAAACACGGATGCTAAAGAGCTGGGTGAAACCATTCTGATGGATCCATCGCTTACAGCCCAGGTGCTTAAAATTTGTAACTCTGCCGAGTATGGATTTTCTCGCAAAATTGGCACTGTTAGTGAAGCAGTCACATTTTTAGGGTATCTTGTTTTAAAACGCATTATCTTTACCATCATTTCTCACTGTTATCTCAACCGGCCGGTACAGGGATATGCTATTGAGCAAGGTGCTCTTTGGGAAAATGCAGTAACCTGTGGCACCTTTGCCCAGCATATTGCCCAAAAAGTAGAATTTGAAGACTCAGAACTGGCTTTTGTTGGGGGGCTTTTAAGAGATATTGGCAAAATTGCCATTGATAGTTATATCCCGCACCAAAAAAACGTGCTTGAGCAAGCAGTTGTAAAACATCGATACTCCTTTATCGATGCAGAACAAGAAATTATTGGGGTAAATCATGCAACTATTGGGTACTATATGGGTATTCAGTGGAATTTACCGCAATCGCTTTTGAACGTCATCCAACACCACCATCGTCCTTCAGAAATTCAAGGCACTGTTAGCCCAGAAGAACTTCAATTGGTTACTATTGTACATTTAGCAGATGTCTTCACAACGATGTTGGGTGTTGGCCTCGGAATTGATGGCTTAATGTACTCTATTGATAATATTATTTATGATGTTTTACCCTTTTCAAAGGAAGAAAATGGCCTCGAAAAGCTTTATGCAGAGCTTCTTGAGAAACGAGAAGAGATTCAAAGTAAAATTACAGCATTAGCCGGTTCCTAAAGCAGTGTTTTAAAGAAGTATCGGCTTTAGGCAGAAGTTTGTCTGTCCCAGCCAAGGGGAAATTGGATATAATGGTTGTAATTATAAAAGAAGGGTTTAACATGCGGGGACAAATAGGTCATTCTAAATATTCGCTCAATAAACATGGGGTTATTCTTGCGACGTTCATTCTTTTCCTGCTCGCCCTGCCGTTAACCGGCCATGCCAAAACAGATCCGTCTGTTAAAAATACAACTGTACCCACATCTGTTGCTGCTCAGACCCAGCCTTCAGCACAACAAAGCAGTGCAAAAGCAGGCACCCTATCAAACGATGCCTCTGGCAATGATGGAAACCTTCAAACCACTTCAAACACATTAAAGACAACTCAGCCCCTTGATTTTAGTACCAATCAACCGCTGAGCAAGATTTTTCGTCACAATGCAGTAAAAAACCATCAGTTTACATCCTCGAATTATTTATTAAAGGTCTTCATTATTTTAGGCTTCGTGTTAGGCCTTTTTTATGTGCTGGCAAAGCTGATTGTTCCCAAGTTTACGGGTTCTTCAACTGCCTTTAAAAAGAGCTCAAAACCTTCCGAGACATCAGAACCGTCTTTACTTAAATCGTTGTTTCAAGGATCGACTCCAAAAGAAGCTCCTGAAACACAGCCCTATGTCCTCCATCGAACCCGGTTAAGCCAAACCAAAGAGATTCATGTGATTGAAGTGGGTGGGAAATTTTTGGTTGTGGGTTCTACCCCCAGTCAAATGACCCTATTAACCGAGTTTACAATGCCTCAAGAGAAATCAAACTCACAAGATACACCCCAGACATCTGATAAAACCAATGATGTTTACAAAAAATACCTTTCGCCTGGGAACGAGCTACAAACCCCAGCTGATACAATGGTCGCTGCTGATGAAGAAATTGTCCTTCTTAACGATTACGAAGATCAATTTGAACATTCCTAATGTTTGATATTGCTTAATATGGACACTTTGAAGAAAAAAATGGGTGAAGGGCTTCGCCCTTCAAAACAAATCAGGGAGAGGTGTTTGAGGGGAGGGAACGGCCCCTCATTACAGACAGATCTATGCTTATTTAGCAATACCCTAAGTTTGAGTTTTCTCCCCTTCTACAGTAGGATACATGGAGAGAGAGGCGCTTTATCCAATGTCTAAAATCAAAACTCGAACGGTCTTTCAATGCCAACAATGTGATGCTGAGTTACCCCAATACTTGGGGCGTTGCCCTGAGTGCGGAAACTGGAACACGTTGCAAGAAAAAAAGATCCAGCTTTCCAAACCCAACGCCTCTGTTGAGACCCATAACCGTGCTTACTTGTTTGAAGAACAGTCTTCTGCCCAACTGTTAAAAGATATTTGTTTAACCGATGAACTGATTCGATACTCCAGTGGCTTTCCTGAACTAGATCGGGTTTTAGGAGGCGGCTTTATTCCCGGGGCTTATGTTCTTTTCGGTGGTGATCCCGGTATCGGAAAATCAACCCTCATGCTCCAGATTGCCCAAAAAATAGCCAATGCAGAAAAAACGGTTTTATATGTTGCTGGGGAAGAATCTCCCCATCAAATTAAAATGCGAGCTGAGCGTCTTGGACTAACTGGCAACCGGATTCTCATTTACCCCGAAACCAATATTTCTCGAATCCAGGAAGAAATCAAATCCACCCGACCTGATTTAGTCGTCATCGATAGTATTCAATCCATTTATGATCCGGATCTTTCGGGCACCCCCGGAAACGTGAGCCAGATTAAAGAATGTGCCGGGCAACTGATGATTATGGCCAAAGCCCTTCGAGTAACCATTCTTCTGGTAGGGCATGTTACCAAAGAAGGGGCAGTGTCAGGCCCCAAACTATTGGAACACACCGTCGACGGCGTTCTTTACTTTGAAGGGGAAAAATTTCGCAACCTTCGGATTTTAAGAAGCGTGAAAAACCGTTTTGGCAACACCAATGAAATTGGGGTCTTTGAAATTGGGGATACCGGCCTCACAGAGGTTGCAAACCCAAGCGAACTGTTTCTTTCAGAGAATAGCTATATCAACCAGCCGGGCAGTGCCATTGTGGCCACCATGGAGGGGAATCGCCCCATTTTGGTTGAAATTCAGTCATTGGTTGGGCTCACAACCTATCCTTCTCCCCGAAGGGTTGCCAATGGATTAGATATTAGTCGGCTTCACCAAATCATTGCGGTTTTAGAACGTCGATTGGGTCTTGATTTTTCAAAACAGGATATCTACGTCAATGTGGTGGGCGGCATTCGGATTCAAGAACCTGCTGCTGACTTAGGGATTGCCCTTTCTTTAATCACCAGTTGTCATCAGGTTTCCATTAAGCCCAAAACCGTGATTGCTGGAGAAATTGGCTTAACTGGCGAGGTTCGCCCCATTAGTCATCATGATGCCCGAGTTTCTGAAGCTGAAAAACTAGGCTTTGAAAGAATTGTGCTTCCCAAAACCCGAAAACCTGCTGAAAAACAAGTTCTCCATGGCATTCAAAAAATCGAAATCCGGTCGCTGATGGAGGCACTTTCTCACTGTCTTGACCAAACAGCCCCCTTGCCCCAAGATAATGTATGGAAATCTGCGGACGGAGAACCTTAATGATGCCCATTACAACCGAATTAAAGTCTATGGCTATTGCAGAGATATTGGAAAAATATCCGCAAACCGACGCTGTGTTTCAAAAATTTGGCCTTAAGACGTATGCCCAAACAGAAACCGCCAAACATGAGAACCTGCAAGCCAGTGCATTGGTTCACGCTGTTGATTTAAACGCCTTGATTCATGACCTCGTCCAAGTTATTGAAGGATAACGGCTCACCCAAAGTTGCCATTATTATTCTCAATTACCAAGGAGCAGACGACACCTTGGCATGCCTTGCATCGCTTAACAGCCTTGCTTACCCTCATTCTCAGGTTTTTGTGGTGGATAATGCCTCAAATGACGATTCTGCTGAAAAAATCACCCAAGCCTACCCAGAAATGACTTTTATTCAGTCTGAAACCAATCTGGGCTACAGTGGTGGGAACAATTTAGGCATTCAAGCCGCTCTCAATGACCCTGAGTATGAGTATATTTGGCTCCTGAATAATGACACTGAAGTTGAGCCGGAGACCTTAACCCACCTTATCACCACTGCTGGCCATTTCCCAAACGCCTTAATTGGGGGCGTTATTTTTTACCCCGATGGCCGGTTTCAGCGGGTTGGGAATCGCATTTCCCCTTTTCTGGGTGGAATTCGGGATTACACAGAATCTGAGATTTCAGAAGGCAGGCCCATTCAGTCCATAACAGGATGTAGCATGCTGGTTCCCAGAAGCGTTTTTGAAACCATTGGGCTCTTAGATGCGTCTTATTTTTTGTACTTTGAGGACAATGACTTTTGCTTACGGGCTGCAAAAGGTGGGCTTAAATGCCTTCCATGTTTAAAAGCGAAGATATTTCATAAAGAAGGGGCTTCGACGGGAAAAAATACGGCTTTGGTGACCTACTACTACCAACGAAACCGCCTGATTCTGCTCCAGCGCTTTCAATCACCCTTGGCATTTAAATGTGTTGAATACTATACCGCCTATCGTCTGTTTCGAAGTAAAATAAAATCACAACGCCAAAACACGCTAGATGCAAAACGTCATCATCAGGCTTTTGAATTGGCCGTGAAGGATTTTTATCAGGGAGTTACGGGGAAATGCCCTCATCAGCTTTAAAAGGATTAATTTTAGCCGGAGGCAAAGGGACACGGCTTCGGCCCCTTACCTTTACCACCGCCAAACAACTGGTGCCTGTCGCCAATCAACCCATTTTGTATTATGCCTTGGATAGCTTGGTACAAGCTGGTATCCACGATATTGGGATTATTATCAGCCCCGAAACGGGTGAAGCTGTGAAGGCGGCTGTCAAAAGATGGTGTCCCTCGCAAATCAAAATCACATTTATCCTGCAAGATGAGCCCCTTGGCTTGGCTCATGCCGTTAAAATTGCACATCCTTATCTGAAGGAAACGCCTTTTGTGATGTACTTGGGGGATAACCTGATCCAGAGTGAAATTTTACCGCTGGTCAAAGGCTTTCAAAAAGAAAAAGCCGCAGCCCATATTTTACTCAAAGCGGTTGAAAACCCTTCCTCCTTTGGGGTTGCTGAATTGGATAAGCAAAACCGCGTGGTTAACCTTGAAGAAAAACCCAAACATCCCAAATCCAATTTGGCCCTCGTGGGAATTTACCTGTTTACCGCGGAAATTTTTAAAGCGATTGATGCAATTAAACCCAGCAAACGCGGCGAATTGGAAATTACAGATGCTATCCAACAACTCATTCGCTCCGGGAAAGACGTCCAGTCCATGATTGTCAAAGGGTGGTGGCTCGATACGGGGAAAAAAGACGATCTGTTAGAAGCCAACCGAATTGTGCTGGATACGTATTGCGAAACGCAGATTCAGGGCACCGTTGATGAAAATTCTCAGATCCGAGGCCGGGTTGAAATCGGCAAAGGGACCAAAATCATGAATAGTGTGATTCAAGGCCCTGTCAAAATCGGCAACAACTGCCTCATTGAATCTTCCTATATTGGCCCTTACACGAGCATTGGAGACAACACCCAGATTCAACAATCCGAAGTGGAGAACAGTGTTTTCTTAGAACATTGCAAGCTGGCCAATATCCCAGGCCGTATTGAACAAAGCTTAATTGGCCAAGAATGCACCATTATCCGGGCTCAAAATCGCCCGGCAGCCTATCGGCTAAATCTGGGCGATCAGTCAACCCTTGAACTCTTATAAAGCTTAAGGATGTAAACCCCTTAAAAAGAGCGTCACCGTGGTTTCAATCACGGCTTCAGATTCAAAAGGGAAAAACTCTGCACCAATATTGGCCCGAGTCATCACAGCCCCTAAAAAGATCCAGAGAAAATCTTGCGCCACAAGCTCCAGGTTTAAATCACTGCGAACAAAGCCTTCTTGAACCCCCTTTTGAAGGTACAGGGTTAAATGTTTTCGGAGTTCAGCCGGAATCGGCCCAATAACTGCTTTAAGTTCAGGATTTGTGGAAGCTTCCATCATCATCAGACGAATTAAGGGATATTTATCCTGCAAATGAGACAAAATGAGTCGGGCAAAGCGATAGAGACCCGCCTGAAAATCACACTGCTGAATCGCTTCCAAATCCATTTCCAGTCTGGTCATAATGGAATGGGCTGCAATCACATTGGATAGCAAGTTAAATTTATTTTGAAAATGGCGGAAAAGGGTCAACTCGTTGACCCCAGCACAGGCTGCAATTTCTCGGGTCGTGGTGTTTTTAAACCCCTTTTGCGAAAACAACTGATAAGCCGCTTCTAAAATGGCCTGTTGGGTTGCTTGCTTGCGATTTGTTTGTCCTTTATCTGCCATTAGCTCAGTTTCCTCCGAAAGGCAAAGATACTGGCCAATAATATAACCCCTCCTAAGAGGGTCAACATCCAGATAGTCCACAATAAGTCAGAGAAACCAGCCCCCCTCAGGATAATCCCCCGAAGAATCTGTATAAAATAGGTCATTGGAATGGTGTAGCTAATAAATTGAATTATCTTTGGCATAGCTGGAATGGAAAACACAAACCCAGACAGTAAAATGGAGGGTAAAACCACAAGCTGAGAAACTTGGGCAGCCTGCATCTGGCTGGTTGTACGAGTTGATACCAAAAGCCCTAGCCCCAGTACAGATGCTAAAAAGAGCACTGCCAACC
>JANWIO010000105.1 GCA_025449835.1 Vampirovibrionales bacterium | reverse complement strand
TAACGCAGCATAAAAAAGGCAGAGACTAAGATTGAAAAAGCAGATAGGGAACGATTAATAACAACTGGTAGGTCATGTAAGCTGTTTTTAGGAATAAACAGGTTGAGAAGGGTGGCAATAATTGCTGTAATAACCAGTTGTTTTGTGAGTTGGGGCTTTAGGAACGAGATTGAAATGAGAATGGGAATAATATAAAGAAACGCCAAGATGTATTCTGAGGGGGTCTCAAAGTCCAATATTGCAATGATTACAAAGGTTCCAATAATCATTGTCCAACGGGCTTTAGGGGGTGTATTGAAAAGAATTTTCTCAAGATTGAGAGACATTAAAGCAGGCCTTTTATGATTATGGAATGTTATGCATGCATACCAATTTATTAATTATGATAGAGATTGTTCAATGCCATGCTACCACGTCTTCAGAAGGATTCAAGAAATCCCATCTATATCTCTAGGTATAGATTTGGTAAACGCTAAAATATACCTTCTTACTTATTGTTCTCGGCCGTAAAATGCTTTAAGCTCTCAGAAGATCAAACTAATAAAAAGCCGAGTTCTCATAACCAGAGAAGCGGAGGAACCAGTGCAAGGGAAATCCTTGCTGGGGCAAATTCTTATTTTTATAAGAACAGGGACCTTATCCCCTGAGCCCGTCAGCTAACTTCGTAGGCAAATGAAAGGATTGATGGCTTATTGTGGATTTTTCCAAGAGATTGAGTCAACCTGCTTTTCCGTCAAGGGATGAGGACTGTCCCCTTCAAAAACAGTTTTCTCGTTTTGTGCAATCCGCTCATGGTCTAATTGCCAAGCTTGCTTTAACTTTCATAATAATTGATTTGCCTAATCAAGTAACGATGCCAACTAGGTATTAATAAAGGACAGAAAAATGATGGTGATGCTTGAAGCTTTGTTCTTGTTTATTTTAATGATGCTGGGCTTAATTGGCTTTATTCATTTCTGTGAGTGGGTCTTGTCACGTCGGGAGATTACGTCGTAATGATCATTGTTTTAGGGTTTATTACAGTTGGCCTGACGCTTTATTTAACCGCTGTAATGTTATTCCCCGAAAAGTTTTGAGGCCATTTCGAGTGTTTAAAATGGAGCAAATGAGATAATGAGCTGGGTTGGATATTTTATATTATTTTTGGTAGCAAGTCTTTTAGTCACGATTGGCTTGGGTCGTTATATGGCACGGGTTTATGAGGACCAACACACTTTTTTAACCCCCATCCTGGCTCCACTTGAAAATATTTTTCTGAAATTAAGTGCTCTCAACCATTGCGAATCCATGGGGTGGAAAGAATATACCAAAGCGGTTGTGTTATTTAATTTATGTTGTGGCTTTTTGGTCTTTTTTGTTTTGTATTTTCAAAATGGTTTGCCATTAAATCCCTTGCATCTAGCCGGTATGGAGCCCTGGCAGGTATTTAATACCGTTTGTAGTTTTATTACCAACACCAATTGGCAAAGTTATTCGGGTGAACAATCTCTCAGTACTTTATCTCAAATGCTTGCTATCACATTTGCGCAAGTGATTGGTGCTGCTTCAGGAGTTGCAGTTTGTATTGCATTTATTCGGGGGTTAACACATCGTCCTTTAGGCAATTTTTATCAAGATCATCTCCGAACAGTTTTATACGTGTTTTTACCTGTCATGATTGTGGGTAGTTTGTTTTTTGTTTCCCAAGGGATTCCGCAAACATTTACGCAACAAGTTGTCGTGAAAACGGTTGAAGGAGCAACTCAAAAAATTGCAGTGGGTCCGGTTGCTTCTTTGTTGACGATTAAGCAGTTTGGAACCAATGGTGGTGGGTTTTTTAATGCAAACTCTGCCCATCCCTTCGAAAATCCCAACGCCTTTACCAATTTTGTAGAAATTATGATGGAACTTACTGTTCCTATGGGGCTTATCTATACATTTGGCCTGTGGTTAAAAGATAAACGGCAGGCCTGGATGATCTGGGGCTCCATGATGCTACTCTTTGCTGTTTCTTTGTTTACAGCCTTTCATTTCGAACAAGCCGGTAATCCCATCTTAACGCACCACGGTGTCAACCAATTGGCTTCCGCTTGGCAAACGGGGGGAAATATGGAAGGCAAGGAAATTCGCTTTGGTATATTCCCTTCAGTACTCTTTACGACGGCAACGACGACTACATCGAGTGGGGCTGTGAATAATATGCATGATTCATTAACTCCTTTGGCGGGATTAACGCCCCTTTGGAATATGATGCTTAATATTATTTGGGGCGGTGTTGGCGTTGGCTTGATGGGCTTTTTGTTGTACGGCATTGTTGCCGTCTTTTTAACAGGACTGATGGTTGGAAGAACCCCTGAAATTTTCGGGAAAAAAATTGAAAAATCAGAGATTATTCTGGCGTCGATTGCAATTTTGGCTCATCCCCTGCTTATTTTGCTTCCCACTGCCATTTCGGCCGTTTCGTCCTTTGGTCTTAGTTCTTTGAATAATGCTGGTCCCCATGGGTTTAGTGAAATTCTCTATGCCTTTACCTCTGGGGCAGCAAACAACGGATCCGCCTTTGCGGGGCTTAATGCCAACACCCCTTGGTACAACATTTCTATTGGCATTGTTATTCTTTTAGGGCGTTATATTTCAATTATTATCCTGCTTGCGATTGCAGGCTCTCTGTTGCATAAAACGAAAATGGAACCGGGGCCTGGGACCCTACGGACCAATACCCCTTTGTTTGCGGTGGTTTGGCTTAGCGTCATTGTTATTATTGGGGCTTTAACCTTTGTGCCGGCGTTGGTTTTGGGTCCCCTTGCCGAGCATCTTCAGATGCTAGCTGGAACAGTTTATTAGGAGAAAGTATTGATGTCACCCAGTATTCAAACATACACGGTTCCCAGAGCAGAACGGAAGCACGCTCCACCCAAGTCTAAGGAGACGGTGATTTGGCAAACTGCCTTAAAAGGGGCATTTAGCAAGCTTGATCCCCGATTAATGGTTAAAAACCCAGTGATGTTTGTGGTTTGGATAGGGACTATTCTGACATTTTTAATGTCTTTTAACCCGCAGATCTTTGGTCCCACCCAGATTAGCCAATATTATGTTATTTGGGTCACTATTATATTATTTGTGACGTTATTATTTGCGAACTTCGCTGAAGCCTATGCAGAGGGCAGAGGCAAAGCCCAGGCGGATACCTTACGAAAAACCCGATCGGATACGCAAGCTCGGAAATTATTGAATAACGGAGATAGCCAAAGGGTCTCTGCGTCAGATTTACGTGCTGGAGACATTGTGCGAGTTGAAGCAGATGAATTAATCCCCTCTGACGGTGAAGTGCTTGAAGGGGTGGCATCAGTCGATGAATCGGCAATCACTGGTGAGTCTGCTCCGGTAATTAAAGAACCTGGTAGTGATATTGCCAGTTCGGTTACAGGAGGAACGAAGGTCCGATCGGATTATCTCGTGATTCGGATTACAACCAATCCGGGAGAAAGCTTTTTGGATAAAATGATTGCCTTGGTCGAAGGTGCAAAGCGTCAAAAAACGCCAAACGAAATTGCCTTGACGGTTTTGTTAGCTGCTTTGACGTTGGTTTTCCTGATGGTGTGTGCAACACTCATCTTTTTTGCCCAATACTCAAAGGCTGCTGTGGATGTTGCAACAATCATTGCCCTGTTGGTCTGTTTAATCCCAACAACAATCGGTGCATTACTTTCAGCAATTGGTATTGCCGGGATGGATCGGGTAAGTCGGTTTAATGTCATTGCCATGTCAGGGAAAGCGGTTGAAGCTTCTGGAGATGTGGGTGTTTTAATTTTGGATAAGACTGGCACGATTACCATTGGAAATCGGCTCGCAAGCGAATTCTTGGCTGTAACTGGGAAAACGGCCAAAGATGTGGCAGCAATTGCTGCGTATGGATCAATTGGAGATACGACGCCAGAAGGTAAGTCCATTATTGAGTTGGCTCGAAAAATGGGTGTGACTGAGTTTCCTGAGAGGGAAAACGTAACATGTGTGGAATTCTCTGCTGAAACCCGTTCCAGCGGTGTTGATATGCCAGATGGAAGCAAAATTCGCAAAGGGGCATCCGATGCCATTAAGCGTTTTGTACAAGATCATGGTGGTTCATGGTCTGATGAAATACAAAAACTGGTGGAAGACGTCGCTCGCCAAGGTGGAACCCCTTTGGCTGTTGCCAAAGATGGGGAAGTCTATGGTGTCATCCATCTGAAAGACATCATTAAGCCTGGGATGAGAGAGCGATTTAACCAAATGCGGATGATGGGAATTAAAACGGTAATGTGTACCGGAGATAATCCCATTACCGCTGAGGTGATTGCAAGAGAGGCTGGTGTGGATGATTTTGTAGCTCAGGCCAAGCCGGAAGATAAAATTCGACTCATTCAGGAGTATCAATCCAAAGGGGTTTTGGTTGCCATGACCGGGGATGGAACCAATGATGCTCCAGCGTTGGCGCAGGCTGATGTGGGGTTGGCCATGAATTCAGGAACACAGGCTGCAAAAGAAGCTGCAAATATGATCGATCTTGATTCAGATCCTTCAAAATTGATTGATGTGGTTTCTATTGGCAAACAGTTGCTCATTACCAGAGGAGCGTTAACCACATTTAGTGTAGCGAATGATATTGCCAAGTATTTTGCCATTATCCCTGCCATTTTCTCCACGAGTTTGCCTGCGATGAGAGTGTTTGATGTGATGGCTTTGGGGAGTTCTGAAAATGCCATTCTCAGCGCATTAATCTTCAATGCGGTGATCATTCCGTTGCTGATTCCGCTGGCCATGCGAGGTGTTAAGTTTAAGCCGATGACGGCGGATCAATTATTGGCTCGAAATGTATTTATCTTTGGATTGGGTGGCATTATTGCCCCGTTTATTGGGATTAAAGCCATTTCGATGGGCTTACATCTCTTTGGAATTTAAGAAGGAGATTTTATGATGGGAACGGCATTTCGATACGCACTATTAATGCTTCTTTTTGGTGGTTTGATTTATCCGTTGATGATTACCGGTATGGGACAGGTTTTGTTTCCTCACCAAGCCAATGGTAGTTTGATAAAAGACGGAAAGGG
>JANWIO010000104.1 GCA_025449835.1 Vampirovibrionales bacterium | reverse complement strand
TTCTTTTGATATTACCCCCGATGCAAAATTTGATATTTTGAATGACAGCAATTATCCCATTAATTTTCTGGTCATCCGGGCATTTTTTATGAGTGGTAATGACAAATTGGGGGACGCCCAAAAGGTTATTGCCTCTTCTCAAAACGTGCTGCCATCTCATAACGATCCACTTTCAAGACGGTCTATGGATATGACACCCATCAGTACGATTCCCCTAGAAGACTTGGTTGATGGGAAACTAGCGGTTCGTATTATGGCAAGCTACAGCGATGGGACAGATGCCAAGTGGTTTGATGTTAAAACCCTTGAAATTCCGGTGCCCGAGGCTGCAAAAATGCAAAGTGGTCATAAAAAATCTTCGTAAACATAATAGCGTGGCCGTTCCCTCCTCTAGGCACCTTCCTGATGGAATGTTTAATCTGCCGGGGATAGGGGAAAGCGCATTGAATGGGATTTCTAAAATGGAATGGGAAAACATCTTTTCTCCGAAAGGGGTTGGCCCTTTCATGTAAAAGGAAGCTTACTTTCCTTATTTGTCGCTGGTGATTAAACCATCTCGCAAGGCTTTTACGGCAGCTTGAGTGCGATCATCCACGGCCAGCTTCTGAATAATGTTGCAGACATGGGCCTTTACCGTGTGAGTAGTAATGGATAAGGTATCCCCAATTTCTTTATTGCTTTTACCTTTTACAATCAGGCTCAGCACCTCTAACTCCCGTTCTGTCAGATCCGCGGTATATTTTTGACGATGGGCCGAAAGCCGAGCCCCCTTGTCGGGGAGCTTGACGGGAAGAGCGTTCATTACCATTCGGGCAATGGCCGGATCCAGCCAGATAGCCCCTTCTGAAACCATTTCTAAAACCTGGATCAGCCGCTCAATTTTAATGTCTTTCAGACAGTAGGCATCAGCCCCAGCAGCCAGAGAGGCATACACTTCTTCACCATCCTGATGAGAGGTAAGCATCACCACTTTAATGTTGGGATATCGCGTTTTAATCTCCTGAGCAGCAGTGATCCCATCCATAATGGGCATCCCGATATCCATCAAGACAATATCAGGGTGGTGGTTGCCTGCGAGGGAAACAGCCTGCACTCCGTTTTCAGCTTCTGCAACAATATTAAAGTGACTCTTTTTTTGGAGCGAATAACTCAGGCCGTTTCGGGCCAGCTCATGATCTTCGGCAATAAGAATTTTTAAGGCATTTTGCGGATGATCGGTTGTGTCTGTTGTCATGATAACCCCATTGGTGCTTTGGGAATGGTGATGGTGAAGCACGTTCCTTTTCCAAGGGTGCTTTCAACTTGTATTGTACCCCCATGGAGATCAATTATCATCCTACAAATAAAAAGCCCTAAGCCGGAGCCAATTTTTTGGCGAATCCGGTGGCCGGTGAAATAGCGGGTAAAAATATGGGGCAAAATGTCGGGGTTGATGCCGGGGCCATTGTCTTTGACTTGAATTGTCACAGAACCATTTTGTTCTGTGGCGTTTATCTCAATCGTGCTTCTGGGGTGGATGTTTTCCAGGGCATTGCCGATGAGGTTGAGAAAGACCCGTTTGAGTTGGGGAAGATCGGCCTGAATAATGGGAAATGATTGTGGAATATGATTGACCAGGCTTATTTTTTGGCTTTGGGCCAGTCCACCCATATCGGCAAAGCATGCTTCAATGAGTTGGTTCAAATCAATCGATTCCAGTAAGAGTTTAATTTTGCCGTCTTCGTACTGATAGGTTTCTAACAATTTATTCACCATATCCAGCAAGCTGTCATTACTTTTTAAAAGGCCATTTGCCAAAGACTCCAACTGAGAATCCTTTTGAACTTTAAATTCTTCTTCAAAAACTTCTAAAACCCGTTTTTGGGCAATTAATGGGGTACGTAGATCATGGGTTAAAGTGGAGACAAAGGTGCCTCTGAGGCGTTCGTTTTCCTGTAACTGATCCAGCATTTTATTGAAGTTATTAAGGGTTTGGGACATTTCATTGGCAGTTGCCAAGGGTGGTTTTAATCGAATGTTCAGGTTCCCGGTGGCCACTTCATCTGCCGCTCCTGCCAGTTCGTTCATGGGGTTTACAAATGAACGTTTAAACCACGCACCCAGCAAGCTAATAAAGATTAATCCCATAAGGAGATACATCCCAATGTACCGAAAATTGGTGCGTTTCAAGTCTTCTTCGTCTTTTTCAGATGTGCTGACCACCATATAGCCCACCGGTGAGCCATAAAAATTGGTGATGATTGAAAAAGTACTTTTGTAAGGAGTGTTATTAACGTTATCTTGAAAGGGTCTGGGGGAAATGGGTGGGGCGCCGTGTTGCCGATGTCTTGATTTTTTCTTCTTAGAAGGTGGTATTGGCTGATATAAACGGTAAAGGGCTTGATTAAACAGCGCTGTTAATTTGGGTGAGGCTGTTTTCTCTGCATCCGGCACCGTCGAAAGTAACAATTGATAGTCGGTAGGGGTTTTTACGAATATCCGCACATCTAAGCCTGGTAATATTCGAGAAAGTCTTTTAATCGAAGAATCTTCATCAATATTAATGCCTGTAATTAAGCCACCAATTACTTTTTTAGAGTTTGGCGCTGAAAACACAGGGGCAACAGCTAGGTACGTTAATATATATTTGTTTTGGGTGGGGTCTTTAAAGCGTTCTACCCCACTGACTACTTTGCCGCGTAAAGCTGCCCGGATCATGGCCTGATATACTTTTTTATTGATGATTTGGGGTTGGGCGGTAGAGGCAACGGCATTGCCGGAGTCATCTACCAGGGTCACAATATCCAGCCCTTTGCTTTTTTGATAGAGATTTAACAGGGTGTCTAGAGGGCTAAAATTTCCGGTTTTAAGGTAATAGCGATATTTTTCCGTGACCGAAAACAACACCGCCTGATTGGAGACCAGCTCCAATTTATGCAAGTCTTCTTGGTAGAGTTCTTTGGAAAACAGCATGCCGGAGTGGAGTTGGCTAGAAATCCGGTCATCAAATTTTGTGTTCACCGAATGAACAATCAAGGCACTGAGGGTGACAATAGGCAAAATGGCTGTCACCAGAAAGAAGATTAAAAATTTTCGGGTAATTCCCATTTGAAGCCAAGGGTTCATGGCGGTGTTACTCAATTCTTTTAGAGAGGGTTTTGTGTGAGTTTACTTTATCCTAATTGGCATTTTCCTATCCGTAAAGAGAATAGTTTTGGTTTTTCAAAGATTGTGTATCTTTTGCAAATAGATGTGATGATGCGGGGCCTGTTCCCCAGTACCCATCCATAAATTGACAGCGGGGATAGGGGAAAAGCGATGTAATGGCATCCCTCAAAATGGAATGTTTTATTTGCTTTTCACCGAAAGGGGGAACCCCTTCGAACAAGAAAGCTTGCTTTCCTCCCCGCCCCCTCTCTCTCCTCTGTTTGCATTTTGAGGTGTGTTTTTTGACTTGCATTAAGTAGTGCAATGGAAATTTTAAAATGGAATAGGTCCCTTGACTCACCGAAGTGATTGTGGGGGACCTATTTTCAAATAATTCTCTAGAGAGAGAAACTATTTTTTAGCCGGTGCTGTTTTAGCAGCAGCTTTTTTGGCGACAGCTTTTTTAGCAGCGTGTTTTTTTACAGCTTTTTTAGCAACGTGTTTTTTAGCAGCTTTTTTAGTGGCTTTCTTTTCAACTTTTTTCTCTGTTGTTTTAGGAGCGGTTTTGCTAGCGACAGCAACTTTTACAGCGGGTTTTTCAATAGCAACTGGGGATTTTTTGGTAGGAGCTGTTTTTGCTGGAGAAGCAGCAAAAGCGCTAGCTGCTGAAAGAACCACAGCGAGACTGAGTAAACCGGCAACGATATTTTTCATGGTGAAAATTCCTTTCGTTTATCTATTTTTTTAATGTCGAACCGTTTTAAAAACGGACGCTCTGTCGGTTTTTATTGGATTCCTATTGGCATGTTAGCCACTGCCGATGTCATCAACATCCGTCAAAATTCTTGGACAGAGGCTGATTTTTTAGACTAGCCAGGGAGTAACTCCAAGGATTAGTACCCGATTGGTAAGTTGATTTAAACAATTATTTTTTTGCACGTGAAAAATAACAGCGTTGAAGCGCCTTGGCGGGTGATTTTTATGAAAGCTTGATTAGGCTTCGATGGACAGTAATTCTTTTGAAGCAGGCTTGTTTGGATGATGAATGCCGTCCGCAAAATTCATTACCAGGGTGGTTGGGTATTGGTTTTTGGAAATAAGGTTCCGAATATCCATCTTATTGATACCCACTCTCTGGTATTCTTTGGCCTGGGCCATGTGCTCACTGTGATACTGATTGATACCACCTGTTGCGCCAGCAATCAGGGCATTAAGTTCTCTAAGGGCGCTTAAATGCTGAGTAGATTGGGTATCTGTATAGATATCTTGGGTGAGGGTTGCGCCTTTCGCAGAAGGGGTTTCTACCTCAAAATCAATTCCATCGTGCTTCAATGCGTGTTTAACGCTTTCAATGCCCTCACTTCGGGTAAGCGGCGCAATGACTTTAATAACGGTGCCAAAGCGAATGGGGTTCATTGAAGGTCTCCTTATTGTTGTTCAATGTCTTTACTGGCGCCTACTTTACCGGTTGTAAAGTCAACGGTAATGGAGGATGGATAATGTCCTTTTTCTGCTGCTTGGGTTAAATCAACAAACTGACGCATGATTTTGGGCATATCACAGGTTGTACTATATAACTTTCGAGCTGTTTCCATTACTGCAAACATTAAGGCGTCTAATTCATGCTTCATGTTAATGTGCTGACCTGGAATTGTATTGGTATACAAGGATAAATACGCTTTATTATCTGGATTATTTCCAAAAACCTGGTCTGCCTCAAATTGAACTTCCTGGTTTATTGTTAAAGCCTCTTTGACTTCTCGGAGTCCTTCAGGACGATGGCCCGGGGCAATTAAATTAATATGGGTACCAAAACGAATGGGTTGCATAGGGCTCCTCCTTTTCTGCCTATCTAAAATTGAATCTATAATTTTTCTCGAATAACCCAATATTGGATTAAGAGGGTATTTTATAACAATCTTTTGTGTAAACTCAAATATAATTTATTTAATTATTTTTATAATAATATAAGCGCTGCGTCACGGAGAGGCGCGGTGTTAAATGCAACAACACCTTAAAACATACTATGGAGACGGTGATGAAAGTTAAGTATTGTATCTATTCAGGTTTTAATCATGGCAAGGGCCTGAAGAGTGTGCCTTTTGGGAAGGGTTAATATTTCTTATTATTTCAACTTTTTAGGCAGATTTTAAATCGTTTTTTCGATAAGATAAAAAACGATTCATTTTAGACAATAGGGAATTCTCGTTTCAAAATGCAAATTTCTCGTTTTCAGTCAGCCTTACCATCAGCCATGGTGAGACCTTCTACCCCCTCAATAGGTATTAGCCAAACCCCACAAATGTCAGTCTTACCGCTCCGCTTTGAAGGGTCTAAGAAAAAGGCGGATGCCCCCAAGCTCAGTTGGTATTTAAATCCTATTGCCCGGTTTGTGGCCTATTGCTATACGCACCCCCGGAGCATGATGAAAGTTCACAATCGGATTGTTCGTAAACCTGGGACAGACGCACCGGACTCCATGGATTTAAAGCATCTGCATTTGTTTCATCCCCTGCAACCGGTAGCCTTTAAAAGTGCCGATGGGTTAACCCTAAAAGGGCAGTGGATGCCAAGCCCGGTCCCTTCCTCAAAAACCATTGTGATGGGCCATGGTTATTTCTCAGATTATCGGGAGATGCTGGCTGTCGCAGATCCCTTGCGGAAGGCGGGTTATAACAGCTTATTGTTTGATTTCCGGGCCCATGGGCAAAGCGAAGGGGAGCAAACCTCCGTTGGGTTTCACGAGGCCAAAGATATTGCTGGGGCTGTGATGTTTGTGACCAAAACATTTCCCAAAGAATCAGAATCTCTGTTTTATATGGGGCATTCCATGGGGTCCTCTGCCATGCTCTATGCGCCTAAAAGTCTAAAAGACTATCCAGAAGCACTTAATCATTTAGAAAAACACATTACGGGCATTGTGTTGGACTGCCCTTATGCCGATCTGCCAGAGATGGCCAGGCGATTTATCAGTAATGTGGATCAGCTTAATCCTTCTAATAAGCTATTAACCCAGGTTGGAAAAGTGCTCGGTGGGCCACTCAAGTACTTGGCCAATAAATTGTTGGATGGGTATGCGGAAAAAGGCCGAGAGTTTTTAAATGTGGATATTGATTTTCAAGAAATGCGTCCGGCTAAACATTTTGCCCCCCATTCTTTGGTGAAAAAGCCGATTTTGGTCATCCACGGCACTAAAGACTCGGTGACGCCCTATGAGCAGGGCAAGGCTGTTTTTGAAACCCTTCAGCAGAAAAATCCTTATGTTCAGATGTTCACCATGCCGGGAGAAGATCACCTTTCTCGAGACTGGGATCCTGGAGAAACGGGTGAAAAGTACACAACAGCCTTACGTGGCGGTGATTTGTACATTAATCGGGTTTTGCAGTTTTTAGAGCAAAACAAACAGCGCCTTCAACAGCCTGCCTCTTAAATTGAAAGGGTTCTTTTTAAACGCACAGGCATTTGACGTGAAACTTTTGTAAGAAAGCCTTTGGGTAAATTTTTAGGTTAAAGGCTTTAGCCGATTTGCCCCGTTTAAAAAAGTGAGGCTGAGGGCAAAATCAGGGTTTTTTTTACAAGGAACCTTATAAAACAACCCACTGGTTGAGCTGAGTTGAAAAACACCCGGAATCTTAGCCCGTTGGATTCGCTTGGGAACGGTTTGCGTGGCTCGCTCATTTGGCACAATAACCCAAAGTGTGTTTCCTGTCCCCGGTTGAACCGTCGTTTGAATTTTAGCGGCTGCCAATTTATCCGCAAGCTCCTGGCTGGCAGCTTGTTTGTCAGCCTCTGTGGCGGTATGGCCGCTTAATTTCTGTAAATGTTTTATTGCGTCAGATCGAAGTCGATCCGGTTGGTTTGGCTTGGATGGGCGTTTACCTGCAAAGCGGGCAGTATTCAATGCGGAAATTTGCATCGTTGGCTCCTTTTTGTTGGTGATAAAAAAATTCTTGGAGAATGATTTTAACGAAAAGACTCTTCTCGCTCAAGACTAAAAATGATTGATAAATAGGCTCCAAGCACTGTCGGTAAAACCTTGTTGTTGGGGGTGGGTTGAATGCCTCAAATAATTTCAGGGAGGGCATTTAAGGTCGCATAATATTACGTTGTTAAAAGCCCATGTGGTGATCAAGAGACATTATAAAAAGAAGGGCAATTTTGAATCTGGAGGAACTTTATAAAAGTAATCTACCCCATCAAACGATTGGAGCATTTTCTT
>JANWIO010000103.1 GCA_025449835.1 Vampirovibrionales bacterium | reverse complement strand
TTCTGTGCACTGTGGTATCGGATGTTTCACGAGATCTGGGTGGTACAAAATAGACCAAGCCTCTCAAGAAGCGAAGTATCGAGAGCACTCGGGCAGTATTTTAAATGAAAATCCAGATTTAATTACCATGGGGAGTTTTCAGGATGAGCCCGTTTATTATGAAGGGTCTTATCGCTTAAGTGTGGATACCCAAGCGGATTTAATGTTTGTGAGAACCCTGGTTGAAGCCCTACAAAAATCGGATGACATCATTTCTTTTGAATCAATATTACAATATTTAAAGGAGAACCCAGAGGTTTGTGCATTGAATCAGCATGTGCGACAAAAAACTGTTGATGAGAAATCGACCAAAATTTTAATGGCGGTGCAAGCCGGTGAACACTATGGCACGGGACACTTAGCTCGCTGTCAGAGTTTAGCTCGGATGTTGGAAGAATATTTTTCTGTAGGCGTTACATTTTGGCTCGATACCGAAGAGCCTGATTTCCATGCCAACTTTAAGGCACAAGGCTACACTGTTGTTGATGATAATGTTAGTTTAATGGAAACTTTGCGCCAACAGTCTTTTCATCGACTTGTGATTGATTTTCGAGATCCCATTTCACACAGCTTTATGCAAGCAGTTCGTCTTGCGCAACCGAATTTGCCCATTATTGTTCTGGATAACAACGGTGTTGGGTGTGCAACTGCCGATGCTGTTATTTTTCCCAATGCCCATGCGAAACCCAATTCGGAATGGTCATTGGAAAATACCAAAGTTTATCAAGGTGCGTCTTATGCCTTATTGGGTCCAGGTTTGCTTTACGATGATGATTCAGTGGAGCCTATCGGTCCTTTAGACCTACCAACAATCTTTATTACCATGGGTGGAAGTGACCCTGAACTGATCTCTGAACATATTTTAGAGATGTTTAAAGACGTTGAGAATTGCCATATTGATTTGGTTGTTCCCCCGCTCTATGCGCATCCCGAAAATTTAGAAAAGATTGCCACTCGAATGCCTTCAACAGTGACATTACATTGGAAAGTGCGGAATTTGCGTCCCTTAATGGATCGAGCCACCGTTGCGGTTTCGGCATTTGGGGTAACCGCTTATGAATTGGCTTATAGGGGAATCCCAACGATTTTACTGGGGCATTCTCAGGCCAAGGAAGATGATATGAAACGATTCTCTCTGTGGGGTTCTGCTATTAGCGTAGGCTGGTGGAAAAATGTTGAAAAAGAAGCTTTATTGTCGCTGGTTTTTGATTTGATTCAGAACCTTGAGAAACGAAAAGAAATGAGCAATAAGGGGAAAGCCCTGGTTGATGGCATAGGCCCTCAACGCGTTGCTGAGGTTATTATGGCAACGACACGGCAACCAATTCCCTTAAAGCAGGAGTAGTGGAAATGTGCCTGGTATTAAGGCTCTATATGAATGTCTAAGCTTTGGTTATATGGCGTCTTTCATTTTAATCTGGCGTTTTCCAGTATTCCAAAATCGCATTTTTCATTGATTTTGGACCGATGCTACTGGCCGGTGCTAGAAGTTGCCAAGCGGTTGAAAGTTCCCTTTGGGATTGAAGCAACCGGATACACGTTGGAAATTTTAGAAAAATATGATGCAAGTTATGTTCAAGCTCTCAAATCTGCTTGGGAGGCTGAAGAAATTGAGTTTATCGGTTCTAGCTATACCCAAAGTATTTTTCCCCTTTGCCCTGTTGCCGTTAATCAGCAAAATCTCAAGGTGGGGAATGAACTCTATGAATCGATTTTAGGTCGTCAACCGAAAACCGCCTATGTCAATGAACAAACCTATTCATCAGGCCTCGTTGATTTGTATTTGGAGGCTGGGTATGAACAATTGTTTATGGAATGGAATAACCCAGCCCGGTTTAATACCTATGCGCCAGAAACCCGATATCGTCCTCAAAGAATTTTAAATCCCGATGGCACCAAAACAATGACTGTGGTCTGGAATGACTCAATTGCCTTTCAAAAGCTACAGCGCCTTTTAAATCAATCCTTAAGCCAGGAAGATTATATGGCATTTTTGCAGGGTCACCTAGCCGAAGGACGTGAACGGGCATTCCCCTTTTATGGTTCCGATGCTGAAATTATCGATTATCATCCGGGGGCATTACAGGCAGAATATCTTCAGTCCTCTGGCGCTCAAGACTTGCAGCGTTTGATTGTCGTTTTGGAAAAAATCAATGAAAACCCTCAATTTGGCTGGAAATCTCCTTCTCAAGTTGCTCAATCCATAAGTGTAGACGATGCTCCAATCTGCTTATCATCACCAGAGTATCCTTTACCCTGTAAAAAGCAGCCCAAATATAACCCGACACGCTGGGCTGTAACCGGTCGTGAGGATACACATTTGAATACCAAATGCTATCAACGATTTTACCAAATGATGGTTCTTCAATCCTGGTCTCAAAAACAGGCCGATCCTCAGTTATGGCGACATCTTTTGGAAAAATGGGGGAGTGATTTTCGGACTCACACCACAGAAGAAAAAATGGTACGACTACGTCAAACGGCAGCATCCCTCGAACTCAAGCTGGAGGAACAACTTCCTCAAAAACTTGCAAAAGACCCAAAAGATGCACTTCAAATGGTGTTTTGGAATCCCAATGGAACATCTTATGAAGGACCGCTTGTGCTGGAGGTTCAGTTTCCCCATAAAGTATTGCATGGCTATCCACAGGTCCAAATCAATCCGGCTGTTC
Organism: Vampirovibrionales bacterium; assembly: GCA_025449835.1. Taxonomy (GTDB): domain Bacteria; phylum Cyanobacteriota; class Vampirovibrionia; order Vampirovibrionales; family JAGQHJ01; genus JANWIO01. The sequence goes on along the minus strand of JANWIO010000103.1, from coordinate 12,501 downwards.
AAGAATCCCAAATTGAGGGGATTGGCTACTACCAAGACGGGAGCGTACGCTGGGTAAAGTGTGTTTTATTGGTTTCCCTTCCGCCTTTATCAGAAACGACACTTCAATGGGAATCGTCGGAAAAAAGACCCTTGGCCAAATATCAGCCTCAAATTTCACACACCAAGACGCAGTGCCAAGTTGAAACCAAAGCGGTTTCTTTAAAATTATTGTTGCCCCGAGGCGGGGCCATCGAAAGTCTTCAGTTTAACTTACTGGACCACCAGCCCTGGGTTGGCACAATTCCCCATGGCTATTTTGAAGATATTGCCTTGGGAGCTGATTATTATAGTGGGCATTTTATTTTGGCCTCAAAGGCGGGTGAAAAAGCGACGGATCTCAGTCCGGGGACATTGCAGTTGCCTGACAATCTTGAAGATTATCCCATTCGAATTCCGGTTCAGGTTGGCGTAACAACTGATATTGGGAATCTGTGGAAAACGATGTATATTTATCAAACCCTGTCTCGGGTCGACTTTTTGTATCATTTTCGATTTCGGGATATTTCAGCGGCTTCTTGTCGGGTGGGCATGATGACCATTTTGCCGGAAGCATTTGATCCGGAAACATTAGCCTATCGAACGGTGAATGGGGGGTATAAACAGGAATCTTTTCCGTTAAAAGGACATGCGGTGCTTCACGAAGATCCTGTAGGGGTAACAGTTTCAGCACAGCATGGTGTGGGCGCCACAGAAGGGTGGTTGGCAATTGAGGATCATCAAAATCGGATGATTTTAAAAACGTACCCCCATGAAGCCTATGCAATGCCCATGATCCATTATCAAGAAAGCGATCCCAGTTATTTTCTGCGGGTTTTACCTTCTATTGGTGAGTTTGATGATACCTCACACATGCTGTGGCGAGGCCACCATCAGGTGATGTTTTCATGGATGGGGCAAAAAGCCAATGAACCAATCACCTCTTTTTTATCTCCCTATAGTTTATCCCCTCATGTAACGATTCTCCCGGTTTAGGTGTTTTATTTGATTTTCGATGAAACGTGCGCTCAACTATACTATCCCTTGTTTAAACAAGCCCTAAGATTTGCGTTGGAAAGGTCTCTGTCATGTTGGAAAAGCTGATTCAAGTCCTTCAAGAGCAACAAATATCTCAAGAAAAAATAACCTTTATTATGAATCAAGTAAGCAATTTGGAGACGACTGATCCCAATAGCGCCATTTGGCATACCTTTTGTCAAAGCTGCCTGGAAATGAATATTGATCCGCAAACCGTCTTTGCCTTGGCCGTTTCGAAAGACTCAAAAATAGAGACGGATGAAGTCTAAATGTTAAATGTCTAAAAGGGCTTTCTGCCGATCTTGTAGATAAAACAATAGGCGTAGGAATCCATAGAGACTTCCAAATACAACCAGTTCCAGTGATCCCGATTTAAGAAATGCTAGCCAAAAGGGGTTCCCATAAGCGGTGAAGGTTCCAATGCTGGTCATAAAAGGAAGTGGCGTATATGCAAATGCTGTTGAAAAGGGCCAAAACAATTGCACACCCTGAGGTAAAATGGAGTGCATGCAACACATATCCATAAAAGGATGACTGATAATTGTTGCCGGAAAAGTATACCAGAGTGTTGGACGTGGCTTTTTCAGAATACAGTGAGAAAACCAGGCACAAGAAAATCCAACAACACTGGTAAATAAAAGGGAATGGCTAACCGTACGATGTTGAATGAGATGAAGTGGTCCGGAAGCTAACCCGTCAATAATATCCAGGTCTGGTAACCCAGCTAGAATGATAAAAACGATAAGCCATTTCCAGGAATAATGATGCTGTTGGTCAAACCGCTTGGCCAGTGTAAAAAAGATGAGTCCGACAAAGGCATGTCCGACGGGTGATGACATAAGGCTTTATCCTTCCAGGCGGTTGCTTAAAATTGAGTTACTGAAGCTCTGTTCCTCAGAATCCAATTCAGCCATGAGTTGTTGCTCTAAAATACTGAGGCTTCTGTTTGCCAACAGATCCGGACGATAACGACGTGTATTCCACAAAGACATTTTATGCCGCCAGCGAGCAATTTCGCCATGATTTCCAGAAAGCAAAATTTCGGGGACATTGTGTCCCTCAAATACAGAAGGTCGTGTATATTGCGGATATTCCAGTAACCCATTCATAAAGGATTCTTCTTCTGCCGAAATGGCTTTTCCCAAAGCCCCAGGAATAAGCCGAGTTGTGGCATCAATAATGCATAAAGCAGGTAATTCGCCCCCTGTTAGCACAAAGTCTCCTAAAGACACCAACTCAAGATTGGGAATCAAAGTTTCAACCCTGGCATCAATCCCTTCATAATGACCACAGATAATGACCAACCGACTAAGGTTTGAAAATTCTTGTGCTTTCTCCTGGGTAAAGGGCTGACCATGAGGTGAGGTGAGAACGATTTTTTCATTGGCTTGTAAAGGGGAAATACTTTGATAGGCGTCCCAAATGGGCTGACACATCAGCACCATTCCGGCGCCACCACCGTAAGGGGCGTCATCAACTTTGTGATGAACATCTGTTGTAAAATCTCGGGGATTCACAACATTCACATTAATGATGCCAGCATTTTGGGCTCGGCCTAAGATACTGGAACGGCAATAATGCTCGATTTCATTTGGAAATAATGAAATAACAGTAAATTGCATCATCTTTAGGGCGCTTTAAATAAGCTATCTAAGCCTGCAATCAGAATGGTTTTATCGGCTTTGTTAATTTGATGCACAAACGCATCTTGAAACGGGATTAAGACAGGCTCTGACAACTGTTCAGTTTTAATTTCTAGAAAATCTCCGGCGTCTGAGCTGAGGATATCCTTGATAACCCCCAGTGTTTCGCCACTATCATTGCTTTTGGCAGTAAGGCCGATGAGTTCATCAACATAAAACTCATCGTTCTCAAGCTTTGGTAGATTACTCTCTAGTACTTTCAGTTCTGCTCCTACCAGTTTTTCAGCCTCTTCTCGGGTATTGATATCTTTAAAGGACAGAATGATTTTTGTCTTTTGCCACCGTGCAGACTGAATATCCATCTCAAAAGATCCCGTCGGTTTAAAAACATACACGCTTTTAAGCTGATTCGGCCATGTTGCTTCTATGTCATTGGGTTTAACCGTGACCTCACCGCGTAAACCGTGAAGTCCCGTAATCTTTCCAATGGTTCTCAGGATGGGTGCATTCATAGGAGCATCCTAAAACCAATGCATTCTATTTTCAATAGAAAAGCGGGTAAAAGAATGTTGGAGAAACGTTAAATTCAAAAATGTCTTAGGCGGCTTGGGCCAAGTTGGCAATGAGATCAGGATATTGGTTCATTAAAACTTGTTCGAATGTTGTCGTATCCAGTTGTGCTGCCGCCATGGCCAAAAACTTGTCAGGGAGTTGGGCTAAAAATTGGACTAAGGTGTTTTTAGGGAGCAGCTGGAAAAGTTGAATCAGATTGGGTTTTGGCATTACTGAAATCACATTCATAAAGTCCCCTTTAGGAATCATCATCATCAGCTGCGGATCCATCTTGACGACTCCCAAGATCATCTGAAAAAGCTGCTTTTGTGGCATTGATTTCATCCCATCCAGAATTTGATGTTTCTTCAATTGCTGAAACATCGAAAGGAGTTCTGGCATTTCAACATGATCCATATTTTTGCCTGTAATTTTACACATCAATTGTTGAAGGACATCCAATGGCATATTCTCAAAGCCTTTTACAAGGCCACTCACCTGTAAACGCTTTGAACGTAGGATATTAAAAATTGTCTCAGTTGGGAATAATTGTAGCAACTGGTCTAACGGAATCACCGAGAGCAGCATTTTTAATACAACATCTTTGGGTAAGAAATTGATAAATAGAATTAGCTTACTTCTGGGGAAAAAGTTTAAAGCTTGAACCAGCTGATCTTTTTGTAACAAGGACAATAAATTGACAGCATCGCCACGTTGCATCATCCGAATGATAAAATATTTGTTATTGCTTACATTTAATTTATCCATCATGCTTTGTAAATCTTGGCTTCGCCATCCGGTTTCTTGCAGATAGCGTTGACCGCTATTGTTTTTAACAGCAGAGGACGTAAAATAGGTATCCAATCCTGTTTCTTGCAGGTAATTGTAGTAGGACGCGAGATCGAGCGCGTTAATGCCATCGACCCTCATGCTCATGGCAGCCTCTCCTCTTCTCTTTATCACCGACCGCGTTGACTTTTTATTTGGTCAGTGACCGTATCGGCATGAGGCGACCGGAACATAAAATAAAAGCCCGCTTTTGTTACATGTTGTTACAAACGGACCCTTTTTAAGGCATTCTAATTTGCGTGTTAAAGCCGTTTATGTTATGAAGAACTCATCAATTCCTCTAATTAATATCTTCTCTTACTTCTCTTCTCATGGACGGCAGAAAACTGTCGTCTTTTATTTTTGGAAAAGTAACTTACAAATGAGTGTTTATTTTAGCTTCTAATTTGCGAATGAGACGGGGGCTTAGTTTTGTCCGCATTTCTTTGACTTGAAAGGCCGCATCAAGGGTTTCCATTATATTTTGTGGATTTAAAGCCGCTTGATAAAAGAGTTGGTAGGCTTGCTTTTCGGCAGGCTTTGGACCAGGTGGTATCCCAAACAAAGCCTCCAACAATTGTTGATGCCAAGGTGGTTTTTGTGTTGGGACAATTTCGTTTAATAGAAAAATACCGTACCAATATTGGCCAATTGGGCCTACTTGAGCTGCACGCTCATAAATTTGCTTAGCTTTAGGCATATTGTGAATATCTTGGTACCGACATGCCATTTCAATCAGGGCTGTTTGGTCATTTAAATCGGTATAAATTGTCAGCGTGTCCATATCCAATTCCCGTAAATTACTATGGACTTTGGTTAATTCAGTAACGTAGTCGTTTAAGTAGGTTGCTCTATTAAGCCGACGTTCCAATAAAGAGGGGTTTTGCTGAGGGTGAAAATTTCCTGAAAAAGCAAGTTTTTGCTTTGGCCTAAATTCTTTGTTGATGTGATGCCCAAAAGAATGTGCCATTGAAGGGCTAGATTTTGCAATGTGATTGGCCAACTGTTTTGCTCTTTATCTCACTTTTGAATAATTGAGTTGATAATCTCACAAAATGAGATTAATGTCTCACATTTGAATCATTATTTCAAAATATCAATTCTAAAGTAGTATTGGTGCCGGTAGTCAGACTCGAACTGACAAGGGTTGCCCCGCTCGATTTTGAGTCGAGTGCGTCTACCAATTCCACCATACCGGCATGCCATGGTTTATCGATTGTAGCGTAGACAAAGAGGATTTCAAATCTCTATCCAGACATTGTAGATCATGAAACCGGCTTTTCAAGCGTCTCTGTTTCTCTGTTAGACCGTGTTAAATGATTGACTTAAGAAACAATTCAAATCTGAATACTGTTTAACCTACGCCAGGACATAAAAAAACTCCCCAGGTAGGATTCGAACCTACAACCAATCGGTTAACAGCCGATTGCTCTGCCATTGAGCTACTGAGGAATGACACTTAAAAGTATTGTAGCAAGAATGCCAAAGTTGTAAAGGTAAGATCTCGGGATCTTCATGAGTTTGTTTTGCTGTATCCTGATATTTTTTCCTATTTTAAAGTTTTGTTAAATTATTCAAAAAATTAAGCAATTCTAAAGATTTCATTGTTTTTATTTACTTAAGAGATAATCAAGGGTTTTTCGAAGAAGAGGCGTAAAGCGATGTCTATAGGTAGTTCATACGGGCAAAATTTGCAAAATGCCACAAACACGGCATATTCCAATACTGTCCAATATGGCCTAAACCCGGCATTGAATGGTGGGGTCGGACAACAACAAGCAACAGATGCATTATCTTTAGCAGGACTTATCCCAGGGGGACAACAACTTGGTGCAAATGGGATGATTGGTGGTGTTCCTATTTCTGAATTGGGTTTACCCGGTTTATCGGATACGAGTTCAATGTTTGGGCCAGCAGCCTCAGTTTCGATGTTTGATTCAGCGACCAATAATGGAAGTTCTCTACTTTCATCCAATGGGGGGCAAAGTGGAATTTGGAATTATGCGACTGCATTTAACCCTAATGGGGTTGGTGCTCAATTACAGCAGCAATCTGCTCAGTCTCAATTACAACAGCAAAACGCCCAACTCCAACAACAAAATGCGCAACTTCAACAAGAACTTGCCATGCAGCAAGGGGGAATGAATACAGGGGCTGCCGGTGGGCTACAACAACAGGGTGTTCAAGCACAACCCGCCCAATCACAACAATCCTCAATGATGCCCATGATCATGATGTTGATAATTGTTCTTGTTGTTCTTCAACAACAAAAACAGCAATCTGATAGTACTGCCAATAGTTTGAGCAGCAGCCAGTTGGATACGATTATGAAAACATTGGGTTTAACGTCTACAACCAGTGAAACGGATGCTGATAAATTAACAGCCATTCAGGGCGATAAATCGAAGTTAGATACTTTGGCAACAACAGTGGGTGCGAATACCGCGAGTTCCGTTTCAGATGAATGGAACAATATTACTGCCAAGGAATCAACTGTTGACCAGGTTTTACAAGAATTTAAACTGGATCCAACCCAATATAACACTATTCAAGATAAATTAAATGCTTTAAATGATCCCAATAATAACGTTAAAACCACAGCAGACGGTATGTGGAAACAGCTCGGAACGGATCCAACCACCTTTACCAATCCTTTTGCTGAAGAGAGTGGTTTACTGTCCCAACAGGCTGATATCCAGTCATTGCTAATAGATTCAGGGGTTCCCAATGCAAGTAGCCTCACCACGATTCCTGATGAATACCAGGCTTTAACGTCAAACAACCAATCACTTTTTAATTTAATGACTGATGTCGGAATTAATGCGGACAGTAATGCAACAACACAAGATGATCTTACTCAATTAGATAATAGCAAGCCACAATTAGATTCGCTGGCTGCCAAGTTAAATCTAAATCCCACTGAGTACCATTCAACATTGGATGAGGCCAGTGCCATTGAAGCGCAGAAATCAACAGTTAATAAGGTTCTACAAGCCTTTAATCTTGATCCAGTCCAATATGCCACGGTTCCAAGCAAACTAAATGCCTTACTGAGCAATAATAACGTGAAATCCACAGCAGATAGTATGTGGGTAGAATTAGGAACTGATCCTGCCAGCTTTACCAATCTTTTTGCTGAAGAACAAGGCTTGCTCTCAAAAGATATTGCAATTAAATCACTGTTAACCAATGGGGGTGATACCGGTGCAAACTCCCTAAGCAATATTCCTGATGAACTGACTGCCATCAATAACACAAAAAATTCACTTCTAGGGTTGTTGGGGCAATATCAAATAGCCGTCGGTGATGCAAGTACCCTACAGGGTGTTATTACAGCCCTTAGTAGTGCAAAACCAGAAGCAGAATTCTTACTGAAAAATGTTGGTATAACATTGGATCCTACATCAACAAATTTACAAATATTGCAAGCAGGCCTTGCTAATGAACCGGCAATAAATAGCTTAGCTCAGGGACTCGGCCTAACCTACGTAGTAAATGCGCCAATTGGTATGCAATATCAAAGTTTATTAGCGCAAGATGCACTTATAACCAACCAATTACAAGCCTTACCAAATCTTCCAGCAGGTACAGATTTAAGTACATTAACCATTTCACAAAAGCAGGCCTTGTTGACGAGTTTAACACCTACTCCTTAAACCAAAGAACACCTTTTAAACCCCTTAATTACAAACAAAAAGCAACGGAGACAACTATTTTTTAAGTACGCGGCGTGACGTAAGAGGAGACAGCCTCAACGGATTGAGGATTCAAAGGTTGATTCATTAACTGAAATATCCGATGAACAACATTAGAGGATGCCGGTTCACCACCGAGCATCTTTTTAATGTGTTTAAAACTGCTTTCAGCCTCTTTACGTTCATGTGTTTCGCTAAGGTAGGGCTGAATGGCATTGGCCAAGTGTTCAGGGGTTACCTTGTCCATCATCAGCTCCGGTAAAAAACCTTCTGGTTTGTCCGAGAGAAGATTGGGTAAGCCAATGTGTCGCACATAACAAAACTTTTTGAAGAAAACATAGGCAAACCAAGAGAGTTTATAAGCAATGACCACAGGAACGTTGTAAAGCGCAGCTTCAAGGGTCACCGTTCCAGAGGAAGCCAAGGCCGCCTGAGAAAGAGAGAGAATCTCGTGGTTTTTGTGTGAAATGATCCTAAAAGAGAGATTATCACACACTGATTTTACGGCCAGAAGGGCTAGGTTAAAAACTTCATCCGAAATAGCAGGTGATTTGGCCAGAATAAAATGGAATTTTTGCCCAGAACGCTCTTGAATTAAAGGAAGCGCCTGAATCATAGGTTGTAATAAACTCTTGATTTCTGACTTTCGAGATCCAGGGAAGAGACTGATAATGGGCAGCTCCGGATTGAGTTGGTGTTGTTGATAAAACTGATTTCTATCAGCTCCAGGGGATAATTGTTCCACCAAGGGGTGTCCCACAAAGGTGACGGGGATTTGATGGGTATCGTATAGGGTTTTTTCAAAGGGGAAAATACAAAACACATGATCCACAAAGCGTTTGATGGATTTGATTCGCCAGCCTTTAGCAGCCCAAATCTGGGGTGGAATATAGAAAAATACTTTAATCCCCATTTTTTTCAGATGTTTGGCGATGTGGAGGTTAAACATACCGTAATCAATCAGGAGAACGGCATCGGGTTTCCATGTTTTTAAATAATGAATCAGTTTTTTCCCCAACAGATAGTGGCGAGGAATGGCCCCAATGACACCAGCTCCTAAAACCCCCAGTTTTTGCTGCTGATAAAACAATGGAATACCGGTAGAGGCAATGCGTTCGCCGCCAATGGCCTCAATTTCAACCTCCGGTGCTAGCTCTTGAAGGCGGCGAATGACAAAGCTGCCATGGACATCACCAGAGGCATCGCCTGTAATCACAAATAATCGCTTTAAGCTCATCGTGCAACCAAGGCCATATTCCACTGATTGGCGAGGCGAATCATGGTTTCCCTTTGAATAACAAAGGTCTTTTCGGCTTCGACGGCCAAGGCTGTTAAGCCGGATTTTCGCATGGCCTTGAGTGTTTTGGGGCCCACCGTTGGGATGTCAAAACGAAGATCCTGGGCTGGCTTCTCTACTTTGGCCACAATGCCCCCTTTTTTACCGGTCCATTTTTTCGTGCGTAAAATCGCCTGGTCTGTTCCTTCAATGGCTTCGATGGCAATCACCATTAAATTATGAATAACAACAGTTTGCCCAATATCAAGACGTCCCATCTCCTTGGCAATCCGAAATCCCATTTCGATATCTTTTTCTTCCGCCTCTGTTGGCGGCCGTTTTGAATAAACGCCAGGTTGAATTAAAAAATCTTGAAGATAATCGGTTTGAGAAAGAATTTCAATCCCTTCTTTATTAAATTCTTTGATGATAGCAAGCATTACAGCATCATCATTGAGATGTTGCTGTTGCTTCATCACATTTAACGCTCGGTTATCCATGATGGGAAATCGAATAATGCTCCATTTATTCACCTTCCCAGCAAAAACAGCTTGCTCAATGCCATCTTCATGCATGATCTGGAAGTTCCGATTCATCAAACCGGGCCGTATAAAGCGGATTTGCTTTGGCGAAACCCGTTTTTTAAAAGCCGGGATGTTACTTTTATCCGTTGCATAAATAACAATATCTTTATGACCTATGTTCAGTGCATTTTCAGCGACTTTAACCGGTAAATCACCGCCTCCAGCCATGATGCCCAGCCGTTTTATCTGAGTTGGTTGCTCGCTCATCGAACCCTCTAAAAGTGATTGTGATCTATTCAACATAAAAAGGAGCCTTATGAAGGTTACATCAGTGTAACACTTCCAAGAACTCCTGTAATCTCTATTAAGGACTTAATCAGAAGATTTCTGTTGAGATGGTTTCTGTTTTCCCTTCAAAAAGAGTGAGTCGGTAAATGATCATCGGTAAGCCATGGGTGATCGTTGGTAGGAAATAACGACTGCCAAGGCTGATATGGATACCAATAAATGTAACCAGTTGTCTGGCGCATTAATATGAATGGAGCTGAATATTAATCCGGTTGTACCAAGGGGGACTGAGGCAAATCCAACTATGGTAAGGATGCCATAAGCGATGAGTAAATACCAGGCGAATCCAACACCAGCCTTTGGCTCATCAATTATGGCGGCCCAAATCCCAATCAGCCCAGTTATGATATGAATCACGTTATGCGTTGGACCCACGGCAAAGATTCCAAAGAGATTGCCGCCTGGTGTTAACCCACTAATAAATCCCAAGATTCCAATAAGGAGAAAGAAAATACCCAAAATAAGCGCGTAAGAACCATATGGTTTTGACATGGTAACCTCCTTGTTGAACCCGAATTCTGATTTTCGGGGGTAGAGTTACTTTTAGATTACCGTGTCTTTTTTTGTTTCTCATTCCCAAGGTTATTAATCTTTTAATTTTCCACAGGCGGGCGAAAAAATGCTCAAGAATTCATTTGGATATGAGAAAATAGCCCCGTTTTACCTCTACTGGCTGAAAATTCTCAGGGAATCTTCTGGTACAATAATGAAATAGAGATGCATTTGGCTGATATTCTTTATCTATCAGGAGGATACCCTTGCGGATGCTAAGAATCACAGCCTATTTATATTAAACGGATAGTTACTGAGCGCTAAGAGATGACATTCGCAGGATGATTCGAATTCAGAATTATATTCAATACTGCATGGGATTTGGTTATCTTGATGCAGAAAAGTACGAAGATGATGTCGCCAATCAGCGGCGTATTGACAATGTTTTTCAGGAAGGCGTAGATCGATTAATGGCCTCAAGGCTGCAGCAGGATCTGAACCAGCCTGTAGGGCAGGTTAAAAATCAACCAATTTTGCCACAACCTGTGATGAATTTTCTTAGGAAAGGCATTCAGCTTGTTATGACGCCTTTCCTCAACGTGATGGACAAGGTGCAAAATCTCCAACAGGCTTTGATAACTTCCATGGCAAACCTGACCACGAAAAGTGTTGCTTTAATGGAGTTTGCCATCGGTGAAGTGCTTAGCTTCTTTTTTGGGTATAAAAAAGAACGCACTGAAGAGAAAGAAAAACGCGAAAAAGATGATTTTGCTGAAACGGATCTGTTTACCAAAATGGTAACCGCCTCTACAACCGGTGAAGGCAGTGATGGTCGACGTTAAAGATTACTCAATGACAGGGAAGTTAGAGAGAGAAATTTAAATGCTCTTCTTCTGCATTTTCGACGGAAGCCTTCTGGCTAAAAACGGCGTCTAATAAATTTTGAACCCCAATTCGAGAAGACCAATGTCTCGTATCAATTTCAGAAATCCCTGTAACATCATCCTGTCCGCCTGAAACTTGCCTTCTTTTCAATTTATCTAGGGTATCATCGATATGGCCTGCCACTAAAAATAATGCTTGGACATCGTAATTGGGATGCTTTTCAGCTGAACTAGTCTCTAGATTAATTGAAGCGTCTCCAGGGTTCACATAAACCGAGCGAGCACCGACTTCTTTGAATCGAGGGTTTTGTGCAATATTTGAGCTTAAATAGGCTGCACTCTTTGGATTTTTCAAAAACTTTTTCGTTACATCATCCGTTGCTTTAAACTTCCAGTTTGCGCCAAATCGAACTGTCCCAACCTGCATCATTGAATCTCCTATGATCATTGCTTAAAGATAATACGTAGAGGGGGATTTTAAAGATTTTAAAATCATATAAAAGATCTGAATTTTTGGAAAGCCAATAATGCCCCAAATGAACAAATCGTTACATTGGGATGAGAACGCTACAAAAAAGAGATTGAATGAAAATTAGTCTCTTCGGGCTGCGGCTATGGGAAATTGCCATCCACGACGGGTGAGTAAATAGCCCAACGCCCCTAAAGTTGGGGAAATTAAAATCACGGGTAGCCACAGCCAAGCTCTCCAGGGATGTTGTCGTCGGAGGCTATCCCAAATCATCCACATAAAAACCAATAACGTTAGAGCTGTAAAATCAATGGCTGTTACCTGATAAAGGGGATCATGGGCAAGCCGAGAAAAGAATTCCGCATTCATTCCCCAGAATCCACCTTGTTGAACAACCCAAGCATACACAAAGGGAATTTGTATGAATACAAATAAAGCCGCAAAAATGCTAAGGACAGCTTTATGGCGTTTTTCAACGGGTGTCATCAATCAACGCCCTTTCAAATTGAATCTGTCCTTAAAGGGTATTCGATGACATCAGAAAAGGGAAGACTTACTTTTAGCTGAAACGACTGTCAATCTGCGCATAATTAACCTGATAAGCCATTGGCGTTTTGAGGCCCGCTTCAATGCTTTTGAGAAAAGGGAACTCTAACAGTGAAAAAATATAGTTATCTAAGAACGCCAGAGAGTTTTGACGAGCGAATCGAGTCAGTTTTTTCAAAAGACATTCAC
>JANWIO010000102.1 GCA_025449835.1 Vampirovibrionales bacterium | reverse complement strand
TAGAAAAGCAGCATAATTTTGAGGTCATCAATAAAATTTTAAATGACTACGAAACCCTGGCGAAGTCGAACCCGGATGATTCGGTTATTTTGTATCACTTGGCGATGGCCTATTATTTTAAAGGCTACAGCTTGGAAAAATATTCTCGTCATTACAACACACCACAGACTGAAAGTGCCATTATTTATTACCAAAAAGCCCAAAAAACAATGGAAAAAGTGGTTGCCTTAAACCCAAAGGACATTTGGGCAAGGGATTATCTAGGGTATTTGGTTTCAGATAACGGCAAAGACCTTTCCAAGGCTATTGGGATTTGGAAAGCATCATTGGCCATTAACAAAGACCAAAATGCTGGTGCGTATCTATTGCTCAGCCAAGCCTATTTACAGCTTGGAGATATTAAAAATGCATTGCGTTATGGCGCAAAAGGTTTGGCTGTGCAACAAAGTATGGGTATGATTCTTCCATGACCCTTAAGCACTTCGGAGTTGTTTCATTTTTACTTGGCATCACGGTTTTAGGAGCCGGGTCGATTTGGTATACGGCCTATCGCTTACGCAACCACCGTGAGTTTATTGATAATAATATGCCCACAGCAAAACAAATTGAGCGTGCTAAAGGCGAAACCATTACCCTTACCGAAACCCAAAACGGAAATCGAAAGTGGGTTTTGAAAATGAAAGAGCTAAAATATGCCAAAAACAATAATGTTGCTCAAATGATCGGTGTACAGGGCTTGGTGTATGGGAAAAAACAGGATGTTTTGTTTACGTTTACAGCCCCAACTGGCACCTACTCCAAAGATTCCAACCAGGTTTCGCTCACCAATGGGGCAAAAATGGTGTCTCCTTCGGCCAAGGTTTTAATTTCAGCACCTCAAATGGTTTGGTCTTCAAAAAATGATGAGGTTAAGGCCAGTGGGGGGGTTCATATGCTTAAAGATGGGTTTGGCGAATCCAGTGCCCAAAAAGCTGTTTTTTCAATGGATTTCTCCAAAATTCAGTTTATCGGGGATGCTACTTCAATTATTGGGGGTCATCCAAACGCTGGAGACTCGAATTAGGTTTCTATAGGTATACTAGAATTACAGTAATCCCTTGGTTGTCTTAAGACGAAATGACCACCCTATTTAAACCTATTTTGGATTCCATCCCGATGGGTTTTGATTTTCTCAGCTTTTTGGGAAAACCGAAAACTGCCCAGGGATGCTATAATCGTGCGCTGGATTTTTATGAAAGCAAGCATTATAAAAAAGCAATCAAATTTTTAGAGTATGGAGAATCCCTTGATCCCTCCATGTCTTTGCTTTTTTATACAAAAGGGCTTTGCTATGAGCAGCTAGATGATATTGAAGAAGCTAAAAAAGCGTTTCAGCAGGCCTTAGTCCTTGATCCTGATGATACGGATAGCATGTACAATTTGGGACGGTTGTATTATAGCCAGGATGAATTGGATATTGCATTAGCGTATGCTGAGCAGGCACAAGCCATGGCTGCTGAGCCTGGAGATGCTTATATTGAGTACTTACTGGGGTTGATTTATGAGCAGCAAGGCCAAGTGCCTGAGGCCATTACAACATATGAAAAATCATTAGAACTTGAACCAGAGCAGACTTTACCCGCTATTTTTTTGAGTAAGCTGTATATTCAAACGCAGGAATTTGCAAAGGCAACCGCCATGTTGCAAAAGCTGATTGAAAAGAATGCAGACGATTTGGAGATCAATTATGAGCTTGCCTTGTGTTTAGCCAAAACCGGTGATTGGGAAGAATCCATTCGGTTTTGTAAGCGGGTGGTTGAACTTGATCCCCAATATACCAAAGGGTATAACCAGCTTGGGCTCTCAATGTATTGTACCGATCGTTTAGAAGAGGCTGTGCAGTATTATGAAAAGGCCATCGAAATTGATCCAAGCTATGCCACAGCCGTTAATAATTTGGCGTACACTTACGAAAAAATGCAAAAGTATGGCAAAGCCATTGAGAACTTTAAAAAATATCTGCCATTTGTGATGGAACAGATGGAAGAGCGTCTAGAGTTGGAAGAACACATTGAGTTGTTGGAAAGAAAGTTACTCGAATAAACAAAGGTCTTTAGGTTTTCCTCATTTTTACCGGAAGATGAACGGTAAAGGTTGTCCCTTTGTTTATTTCACTTTCTACCAAAATTTTCCCCCCATGAAGCTCTATCAAATACTTGGTGAGGGGGAGTCCTAAGCCAGTGCCATTCTGTTGATGGTTGAAATTTTTAATCTGATAAAAGGGGGTAAATATTTTATCCAACTTGTCTTTGGGGATGCCAATACCGGTATCTTCCACCTGCCAACAGATACAAGGGGTGGTTTTACTTTTAAACAGTTTTACCGTCACTTGTCCCCCTTGGCGATTAAATTTAATGGCATTACTGATGAGGTTAAATAAAATCTGTCGGAGCCGGAGGGGATCTGCCTCGATGCCATCGATCCCATCCTCAACATTAAAAATTAGCTGCACTGCATGTTGGTTGGCAATTTCATGAAGAATACAGTTTAAATTCTCTAAAAGTGGACTGAGTTCTACCCATTCAGGCGACAAAACCACTTGGCCTGCCTGGGCTTTTGCACTGTCTAGTATTTCATTCACCATTTCCAAAAGATAATGACTGCTGATGTTGATATTATGGGCATAGCGTTGTTGCTTTTCACTCAGTGAGTCATTTACACTTTTTTCAAGGAGTTCTGAATATCCAATAATGGCATTTAAAGGCGTTTTAAATTCATGAGACATCCATACCACAAAGGGAAATTGAAGTGACGTTTGTGGTAACGTTGGATTGGTGGCTTTTTCAGGTGTTTTTGGAGGGTCGGTATTGGAATGCGGGTCAATGGTTCGGATGACGGCAATAAACGCTTGGTTGTGTTCGACTTTGAACTGAAAAAGGGACATTTCAATTGGAACGAGGTGACCGTTTTTATGTTTTGCTTCTAAGGTAAAGGTTTTTTGGAGTTGTGCTTGGGGAGGTTGGCTTGTCTTTATCCGGTTCATGCCTTGCAGGTGTTGTTGGCGCAAATGAGGTGGAATAATTAATTCTGAAATGTTTTGGCCAACAGCCTCTTCAACCGTGTATCCAAACATCTTTTCAGCTGCGGGATTCCAAAGTGTTATTTGATTATCGAGATTGAGAGAGACAATGGCCTCCTGACAGGATGTTATGAGCGAACAATATTTGTTGATAATATCGACCACTTCTTCCATCGGATGCTTAACTGCCTCATCACAAATCATAAAGATTGGTTTCCATCGGACTGTATCGGCTACCCATTATAGGGAAGAAAAATAAACGATGAATTGCCTAACTGACCATTTCATCAATGAGGTGTTTTAGACTTTGATGAACGCAACTATTTTTTCAAATTCTTCATTCATTTCTTTGGGTGAAAGATGGACTCGCTGACCATGGCCTGGTAAAACCCACTCAAAAGAGTAGGAAAGCAATTTTTGGATGGACTTTTTCTGCTCTTCCCAAGAATACCAGCAATAATCTTCGGAAGACGAAAGTTGCAGTTGGCTTCTGCTCCATGAGAGATGATCGCCGGTAAATAAAAATTTATTTTGAAACAAGAGGACACAGTGTCCCCGGGTGTGTCCTGGCGTGGGAATGATGACAAAATCTTTGAGAATGGTGACAGGTTCGGTCCCCTCGATGACCCTTTCGGCATCGGGTTGGGCCGAAATTTCGAATTTGTGAATAATGCGTTCGCTGTCAAAGTATTCGGCATATTTCTGGGCCTCTGCCACATCATCACGGTGGGTGAGGAAAATATAGCGAAGGCCGCCCTGTTTTTCAAATTGTTTGACCAGATGGGGTAAAAACTTAGGGGAATCAACCAGCCAGTTGCCTTGGGGATGCTTGATAAAGTAACTGTTTCCGCCGTAAGATTTGGGTGAGTTGAAGCCACAATAATAAACTGAGCCCTCAATTAATACGGGAAAATCTGCCATAACAGCACTTGCATTGTTTTTATGGAGCGTTCCAATCGATCCGGTAGGGCAAGACAAAAGAGCTTGTAGAGCGAGTCGGTTGTTTGTTTCGGTTTGTGGTTGGGCATAAACATAGGAATAATCGTCAGATTCTGCAAAAACAGTTGGCGCAATTTGGCGGCAGGTATCGCAATCAATACAGGTGGAGTCAACAAAAAACTCGCCACTCACATTTTCAGGTAGTCGTTTTTTCAGATTGGCCATGAGCTCCCTCCATTTCCCCAACTGAATAGTATTAGCATAGCGGATTTTTCAGGCCGTTTCAATTGGTCAGTGCCCCCTTCGAGGGGATTATTTTTGAAGATCTTCAAGCTGAAGGTAAAAAGATGACAGCGATAATCGATTGTGTTTTTATTCATAATAAACAAAATGAAGTGAGGGATGGCCGTGATAGAAGGTGTATATTCGAATCGCATTTCCCAAGGTAAATTAGGAGGTGCTGGGTTGGGAATATCTCATAGAACACGTTCTCAGCCCAATAAAATGTTTCCGAATCTGACGATTCGATTTTCATCCCTGGAGAGAAGGTCTTCAAGACGTCAGTTTGGTATAATGCTGGGGCAGAAAGTGAGCGATATGTTCTTACGGGCGAAATTTTCGATTCAAAACCTCTTTTCCGCCCAAGCGGATCCATCCACGCCGCTTTCTGATGCCATTTTTACGGTCTTGGATCTTGAAACCACAGGATTAGAACCTGAAAATGAGGCTATTACAGAGGTTTCTGCCATTAAGTACAAAAATGGTCGAGAAATTGCAAAATATACGACCCTGGTTCATCCACAAATTCCCATTCCCCCATTTATTGAGAAGCTTACGGGGATTACCAATGATATGGTTGCTCATGCGCCAGATACTCAGCCGGTTCTGAAAAACCTGGCAGCTTTTGTCGGGCCTTCTCCTTTGATTGTGGGGCAGTTTATCAATATTGATATTTTATTTATCCGAAATCACCTGGATAAAAAGGATCTTTCAAAATTAAAAGATCGCTTTCAGTTGGAAAATGCCTTTTGTACCAAAACCCTGGCGCAAGTTGCCATACCGGGTTTAAAAAACTATGGCGGATCGGCCTTGGCCAGATACTTTAACATTAAGAATCCTGGGGCCCATCGGGCTGAAAATGATGTGAAGACCTCTGCACAAACATTTTATGGCTTGTTGCAAAAAATCCAGCAAGACAACCCTGCCTTGAAAACGGTTGGTGAACTGCGGCAATATCAGGGGCCACCCATTACGGAGCATGATGCTATTCCTGCAATTTTGCAGCAGAAAAAGCCGGACTCAGAGTAAATACTTTTAAACGGGTTTCGAGAGTTTTAAAGCTTGTACCAGCTCGCTAATCTGTTGGGGTGTGTGTTTTGCCGTTAGGGTGATTCTCAGTCTGGATGTTCCTTCAGGTACGGTAGGCGGACGAATTCCTTGAACATAAAAGCCAAGCTCTAAGAGTCGCTGGGTTTCGTGAAGGGTTTTATCGGTTTCTCCAATAATCAGTGGAATAATCGGTCCCTGAATCGGTAATGAGATTTCACGGTCTGCCAGGCATTGATGAAAATAGTGGATATTTTCCCAAAGCTGCTGGGTAAACGTGGGGTTTGTTTGGATTAATTCTAGGGCGGCGAGATTAGCTGCAATGACTGCCGGAGGAAGAGATGTTGAATACACAAAACTACGGCTAAATTGAATAAGAGAGTCAATGACATCCTGGGATGCAGCGACATAGGCTCCAAAACTTCCCAGGGCTTTACTAAAGGTTCCAATTTGAATCACCCGCTGTTGAGGGCCTAGTTGGGTGGTTTCCCAAAGTCCACTGCGATGAGTGTTGCCAAAAATACCTGTGGCATGGGCCTCATCCAGAATAAACCAGGCATCAAACTGTTCTGCTAAGGCAAATAATTCCGTTAAAGGAGCTTGATCGCCGTCCATGGAAAAGATGGTATCGGTGACAATAAATTTTCGAGTTGCCCGATCTGTTTTTTCGAGGGCGGTTTTCAGAGCGACCATATCTAAATGCGGATATCGTACCAGTCTGGATCGAGAAAGTAAGGCGCCATCCACCAAACTGGCATGATTGAGGCGATCGGCAAAAGTCACATCATTGCGATGAATTAGTCCTGAAAGCACCCCCACATTTGCCTGATAACCGCTATTAAAAACCAGGGCGGCTTCAGTTTGTTTAAATTGGGCAATTTTTGTTTCAAGTTGGGTGTGAAGATCCAGCGTGCCGCCAATGAGTCGCGCTCCCCCGGTACCGGTACCATATTTTTCAAGCGCTTCGGCACTGGCTTTGATTAAAGCCGGGTGATGGGAAAGGCCGAGATAATCGTTGTTGCAAAAATCCAGAACTGGTTGGCCGTTCAGGGTAATCATCGGGCGGAATGGTTCTGTAACAGTTTTGTTCAGTTGTCTTAAACGTCGTTCACGTGCCAGTTCATTTAAAGTGTCACGCAACCTGGATTGCGTCGTTTCCACCTTAAAAAACCTGTTCAACCTCTGTAATACCCGGAACGTATTGTTTCAATTGCTCCTCAATACCCAGTTTTAAGGTATAGGTTGAACTGGGGCAAGAACCGCAGGCACCTTGGAGTCTAAGCTTTACAACACCTTCAGGGGTTACATCAACCAGTTCGCAGTCGCCACCATCTGCTTGTAGAAAGGGCCGAACCGAGTTTAAAACTTCCTGAACTTTCACGAGATCAATAGCAGAGGAGCCCGCTGCTGTCTCTGGGGTGTTTTCTGCTGCGAGGTTTTCTGGTTGTGACATGCTTAAAAATCTCCTGTTTAAGATGTATTGGCATTATAAAGCAAAATCAAATGACTTGAAATGCTTTCACGAAAAGTTTAATGATGTTGGGATGACTTAAGTGAGAATGGCGTTTCGCTTCTTCAGGGCTTCGATGATCTCTTCATCGGTTTTGGCGTCGACGGCAATTTGTTGGAATTCATCGCCTTTTAATCCCAATTGATGAAGTAATTGTTGGTCCATGGGGCAGGGATATTCCAAATCAAAGGGTTCAATTTCTCCGGCCGCATCCAGCCGAGCTTTATCAATCATCCGGGCCAACCAAGGAATACCCGCAATTTGGACGTGTCCTGGGCGGGGTTCTTTTGTTGCTGCCATAGTCGAGACTCCTTTCATGAAATTTATATTGGACTTATTTGTATTTTAAGACGTTTGTCGCCAAATGAATACCCATTTTGGAGAATTGCGCCACTCTCCAACGAGGGATATGTCTTTTATAGCACAAACACCTTCTTAAGGCTGTTAAAGACGATCAGCTTTACAAGAGATTTGTCATAAGGCGCTTTATTTTCAGGGGACTAAGCGATACAATAGCAACATTCATCATAATTTGAGGATTACAGGAGATGACACAATACACCGTTGCGGTACTGGGTGCAACTGGCCTGGTCGGGCAGAAAATTTTAGAAATTCTGGAAGAGCGGAATTTTCCGGTCAAGATGTTAAAGCCCTTAGCCAGTGGAAAAAGTGCCGGGAAGACAATTTCCTTTCAAGGTCACTCCTATCCAGTACAGGAAGCAACCCCTGAAAGCTTTGAAGGTGTTGATTTGGTGTTGGCCTCTGCCGGGGCTTCAGTGAGTGAAAAATTGGTTCCCGAAGCTGTAAAACGTGGTGCCGTGGTGGTGGATAACACCAGTTTCTTTCGTTTGAATGACTCGGTTCCTTTGGTTGTTGCAGGTGTTAATGATGAAGATTTAAGCTGGCATCAAGGGATTATCGCTAATCCCAATTGTTCTACGGCACAATTAATGCCGGTGTTTAAAAAGCTGCATGAATTGGGCGGCTTAAAACGGGTGATTGTAAGCACCTACCAGTCTGCTAGCGGAGCAGGCAAAAAAGGGATGGAGGAGTTATGCGACTCAACAAAGGCCATGGTGTCCTCTAATTTTCAAGATCCGGGTGAAAACAAGGTTTTTCAGCGCCCCTTGTCCTTTAATCTGGTGCCACAAATCGATAAGTTTTTGGACGATGGCTACACCAAAGAAGAGTTTAAGGTGATTGCCGAAACCCGTAAGATTTTACACCTGCCGGATCTGAAAATTACGGCCACAGCAGTTCGAGTCCCGGTGTTGGTGGGGCATAGTGAGGCGGTCACCATCGATTTTGATCGGCCTGTTTCACCAGAACAAGCCATTGCTGCTTTAAAAACAGTGCCAGAAGTTGTGGTTTCTGAAACACCTGAAGCCTTTCCAACGCCTCGGGATGCAGAAGGGATTGATCCGGTGTTGGTAGGCCGTATTCGTCGCGATACATCCAATCCGGAAACAGGGTTGAATCTGTGGATTGTGGCCGATAATCTTCGCATTGGCGCTGCGTTGAATGCTGTAAAAATTGCAGAGCAGCTCGATAAACAAGGCTTAATTCAGAGTAAATCAAAATTTGCAGAGCATGTGTAGGCCGTTTAACTGAAGGAGGAGATGAACATGGCTTATCAAACCTTGGACTGTGATCTGATTACAGCCATTGTAACGCCATTTACTGCGGACCAAAAAATTGACTACCCTGCACTGGAGCGATTAACCCAGTATTTAATCGATACAGGTTCAGATGGGATATTGGTAAACGGCTCAACGGGTGAGAATCCCACAGTGACCCAATCGGAAAAAATGGCGGTGTTACGCACTGTAAAACAGGTGATTGGAAGCAAACCGGTAAAACTGATTGCAGGAAGTGCTACCAATGACACCCAGTCTACCATTGATTTATCCTTAGAAACGGCACAGGCAGGTGTGGATGCCTTATTGATTGTGGTGCCTTACTATAACAAGCCTTCACAAAAAGGGATGATTGCCCATTATGGCGCCATTGCGCAGGCTGTAGATGCGCCTATTATTATCTATAATATTCCGGGGCGAAGTATTGTGAACATGCAGCCGGAAACCCAAGCCTATCTCGCTGCGCACTATGACAATATCATTGGGGTCAAGCAAAGTAACCCCGATATGGATCAGGTCAGTGATATCCGAGCTAAAACGCCAGAGAGCTATCGTATTTGGTGCGGAGATGACAGCCTGATTTTGCCGATGATGACACTCGGGGCTTATGGGGCGTTTAGTGTTTCATCTCACCTCACGGGTGTCCTGATGCGAGAAATGATTGATGCCTTTAAAAAGTGTGATCTGGAGAAAGCCTTGCAGCTTCATTTACGTCAAATGGAAGTATTTAAGGAAATTTTCTTCTTGCCCAACCCCACGGTGGTAAAAACCTGTTTGGCGAAGATGGGCTTGATTGAAGGATATTTACGATTACCGCTGGTTTCACCGGATGAAGACGAAATGAAACGGATTGACCGGTTGGTGGCTTATGTCCATGACATTTTACCCAAGCCAGCCGTAACAACCTAAGCCAAGGCTTATTTTTGACAATCTCGATATCAGCTTTTTATGCTGCCGATGTGTCTTTGGGTTTCTCTTTGGCCAAGGCTTCCATGGATTCAATGACAGCTTGGCTGTATTCATCCGTTTTCAATGCTTTAACACCGGCTTTTCTGGCTAAGTCTCCAGTCATTTTTCCATTAGCCAAGGTCGTTTCAATGCTTTTGGAAAGAAGCAGAGAGGCTTCTTTCCAGCCAAGATGGTCTAACATTAAAGCCATGGTGAGGAATAAGGCTGTTGGATTGGCAATGTTTTTGCCTGCGATATCTGGGGCACTCCCATGAGTGGATTCAAACATGGCATACTCATCACCAACATTTGCCCCTGGCGCAACACCAAGGCCACCCACTGTGGCTGCAAAGGCATCTGAAAGATAATCGCCATTAAGGTTCATAGTGGCAATCACGCTGTGGTTTTGGGGATTTAAAATAACATCCTGAAATTCAGCATCGGTAATGCGCTCCTGAAGCACGATTTTTCCGGCAGCTTGGGATTTTTTGTAATCCCCGCCATAATCTTTCCAGAACTCGTCAGCAGTAATTGTTTTTCCTGGAAATTCGTCTTTGGCCACCTCATATCCCCATTTGACGAATGCGCCTTCGGTATATTTCATAATATTGCCTTTACCCACCAAGGTGACTGAGGGGCGATTATGGTCAATGGCGTATTGAATGGCACTGCGGATCAGTCGCTTGGAGCCAAACTCACTGATGGGTTTAATGCCAATACCAGAGTCTTCACGGATATCGCCAATATAGTGATGATTCGTCTTGAAGATGGCATTGAACAGTTTATTCAGCACGGGGAAGATATGGTTGAGGGTAAAAATCAAGACTTTTGCCAAGGGGGAGTCTTTTTCAAATTCAATGCCTTTGTATAAGTCTTCGGTGTTTTCTCGAAAGATAACCACATCTGTTTTATCTTCTTTCATCGGTGTTTTAACACCTTTCAGCACTTTTACAGGTCGGACGCACTGATACAGATCGAGTCGTTTACGAAGCTGAACGTTTGCACTGGGGAGACCGCCACCAACATCGGTATCCACCGGCCCTTTTACGAACACATGATGCTGTTTCAATGTTTCAACCACATCATCTGGAACCCATTGTTTTCCAGCGGCCAGTGCTTTTTTCCCAACTGCCAGGGGAAGCCACTGAATGGAACGGGTCAGGCCGTAAGCCAGCCGAATTGCAGCTTTAACAACTTTTTGCGCTTGAGGCATAATTTCAGGGCCAATGCCATCGCCTTCGATGGCTGGAATAATCACATGAGCTGGGACAACGAGTTTTCCCTGAGCATTAGTGGTAATGGGTTGAAACGAATTTTGTTGTCCAAATTTTAAGCGGTTAAAGCGATTGGTTGCCTGTAATATCATGCTGCACTCCCTGCAATATTCCCAAACCAAGAAGATTATTGTAAGGGATTATACAGGGTTTCTCAAGTCTTTTAGGTGTTTTGTAACAAAATGAGATTCTCTTTTGAAATGATTCTAAAACACCACAAAGCTGGCGGATAGAGAACAATACCGCCAGCCTTATCACAGAGTGTAATAAAATTTATGTAAAATGCAAAATAAAGCTAACCAGGCTTTTTGATTAAAAGATATAAAAACAGCCGAAATGAGGTCCAGGTTGGCAATTGATAGATTTACATTTTGTAATAAAAAGGCAACGAATCCCATGGTTTGGGTTTTATACAAACACATTGTAGATGTCTCTAATTCCTTTCTTTTCTCTCTACTCGATAAGCCCCTCGGTTTAAGCGAGGGACTCTTTTTTAAGTGAAAAATAATCGGGTGTGGCTTGTGGTAAGTCAATTTTTGGAAAATGGTGTTTTTTACAAGATGAGATGAACGCGTATATTTTTGGAGTATTGATTATGTTTTTGGTATGCTATGCAAAAATCAGGCAATCGAGTCGTGGGGAATTTTAAGTGTGGAGTAAACGTTTGTGGACCAGAAAGCTAGGCTGAAAGTGGTTATGACACCACCAGAAGGAAAAGGACCAATACGTTCAGATATTTTACTCAGGCAGCTTCTTTCTTCAGAGGAGCCCATTGCAATTCGGCTTGAAGCAGCTAGCAAGCTGGTTGAATTATCCGAACTTCAAGCAGTTCATGCTTTGTTAACCATCTTAAATCACGACACAGAGCCACGATTGGTAATGCATGTGATTAGTTTACTGGCGCGGAAAAAGATTTATAGTGCTGTAATGCCTTTAATTGATATCGTTGTATGCTCTGGTAGAAGCCAAATTGAACATCAATATCTGGATTTCGCCCATTCGGATATTGGTATTCGGATTCGTATCGCTGCCATTCAGGCGTTGGGGAAAATGGGAGATGATCGGGCCATTGTTCCCTTGATGGATATTTTAGGCGATCAGTCGGAAAACTATCGCCTTCGACTTGCCGCAGCTGAGAGCCTGGGGCGTTTGGGAGATGCCCAGGCACTGAACCCCTTAATTAACATTGTGAATGATGAGGAAGAGCCCAGCCAATACCTAAAAGAGTCTGCTGTGAAGGCTTTGGGGATGCTGGGAGATATTCGGGCTTTGGAACCCTTGCTCGATATGTTTGAATCCCAAAAGGGACTGAAAAATAAGTTTAATTTTTTAAAAGAGCAAATTGTTGAAGCCATTGGGCGTTTAGGGTTTAATCACAGCAGGGCGCAAAATGTGTTGCTTGAGGCCCTGAAAGATGAAGCTGCATGCGTTCGTCTTTCGGCAGTGGAGTCACTTTCAGAAGTGGGTGATGAAACCTGTGTTCAAGCGTTAAAACAGTGCCTTTTTGATACAGATGATGATGTGGCCATTGCGGCGGCAGCAGCATTGTTTCAGTTAGGTGGCGATTTATTAATTCGGGAAATTCTAGAATATCAGGAAAACTTACCGCAATTTATTAGACAGGAGCTAGAAAGTTATGTTCCATAAGGAAAAAGCTGTAGTATTGCTTTCTGGAGGTTTGGATTCTACGGTATCTTTGGCCGAAGGAATGGAGCAATATGAGGTTGTTTTGGCCCTAACCTTTAATTATGGCCAGCGGGCTTCCGGCAAGGAGGTTCGTGCTTCTCGTTTGATTGCTGAACATTATCGGATTCGTCATGAAATTATTGCGTTACCCTGGCTGTCAGGTTTGTTACCCCGGGTAATGCAGTTTCGTCGAGAGGGGCGAGAACCCTTGGTTCCCTCTGAATGGACGGAAGAAAGTAAAAGGCAGGAAAACTTTTTTGATGCCAAACCGGTGTGGGTTCCCAACCGTAATGGGGTCTTTTTAAATATCGGTGCGGCGTATGCCGAGGGATTGGGAGCCAATGTTGTTATTTTTGGTGCCAATGCTGAAGAAGGCGAACGTTTCCCTGATAATACAGAAGAATTTCGGGATCGTCTCAACGCCTCTTTTGAGTATTCAACGTTAAATCATCCCCGGGTAGAATGTCCGGTGGGATTGCTCAATAAAACAGAAATTGTGGATCGGGCTCAAACCCTGGATGTACCGTTACATCTTGTCTGGAGTTGTTATACAGATTCAGACGTACAGTGTGGACAATGCCCTTCGTGCTATCGCCTGATGCGGGCCTTGGAACAGTCGAAGGCAGGAAGCAAATTTCTTCCTAAAATGGCCTTTACCCACTAAATTCTGTTCTCTCTTGCAAAGAGACGGCTTTGGGATTTTTGGCATCCAAAGAAATTTCTTGGCCAGCCAAATAAACGGCCTCAATATCAAGGTTCTCTTTGTTCCATAAAACGATATCGCCTCTGGCGCCTGGCGTGATCTGTCCAAAGAGCTGGGTGACTCCCAGATGCAGGGCGGGGTGAAGGGTAGCCATTTGAACTGCATGCGGAAATTCTAAAAGCCCCCATTGAACCATATTGCGGACGCAATGGGTAATTAATGTGGTACTTCCTGCAAGGCGTCCTTCTTCGTTCAATGCTCCTTCTGGATGCATGGTCACGGTTTGCTTGCCAAACCGCATGGACGCTCCTGGAGAAAGCCCGGTTAGGGCATTGCAATCGCTAATTAAAATAGTTTTTTCAAATGGTTTTGCTTTTAATGTCAGTTGAATAATAGGTGGAGAGAGATGTTTTCCGTCTGCAATCAATTCTACAAACAGGTTATCATTCAACAATGAGGCAACGGCAATACCCGGATGACGGTGCTCAATGTGAAGCATCGCATTATAAAGATGTGTTGCACATGAAACGCCAGCATGACAGGCTTCCATAGCAGTTAAGAAATCTGCACCAGAATGGCCCATGGAGCATAAAATACCTTGTTCAATGAGTGTATGAATGATTTCGTATTCTCGATCTAATTCAGGCGCAATTGTAAAGCGTTTTACGCTGGGAGAAAGGAGCCCTTCTATGTTTTTTTGAGAGGGAGGGAGCAGATCTTCTGATGCATGGGCACCCCGAAACTGCGGATTTAAAAAGGGACCTTCTAAATGAAGCCCTAAAATACGACTTTCTGTTGGGGTGGGGGTTTGAAGCACTTCTTCCAACTGAGAAAGCCCGATGACCATATCCAGCTTGGGTGCGGAGATTAACGTGGGTAAAATGGCCGTAATGCCATACTGGGGTAGCTTTTCCAAAAGTTGATGAATCTCAGAGATGGAAGTTTGATTAAAGTCAATGCCAAAGGCGCCATGAAGATGTTGATCAATCAGCCCTGGTGTCACCCAGTGGCCACTGGCGTCAATAATTGAAACTTCTTCATCCCCTAAAAGTAATGATGCTGGTGGTTTATCTATAACTTCCTGAATGATGCCTTGGTTGATGAGTACAGTTCCATCGGGAATAACATCACCTTCCGGCAGGACCACATCTCCCCCGGTTATCATCAGCCATGGTGTTTCAAAGTGCGAAATCATATCCCGTATTATAGCAGTTTCTTGTTAAATCGGGAGGTTACAGACAAGAGCGGTTTGGTACATCAGAAAATCCTATGAAAAACATCCTGAGATGGCTTATGATGATAAATACTGAAATCTGTGGGAATTGAGGCAGGTGCGTTTCTATGCCAAATGCGGCGAATAAAGGGCACTCTCCGAAAAAAGAAGCCTTAGATGTTGCATTGATTGAGACGATTGTTGAAAATACAATTCGAAATCAAGTGGATGCTTTTCTTTTTCGAGAAGCAAACCTTGGAAAAAAGTCTCTCTTATCCAAATCGGTGGATACGTTTTCAAAAGAAGCACTGCTTAGATGGCGACCTGAGGGTGACGGATTTCTTTTCTCCAGCAGATGGCGAGAGCGATTTTTAAACGAAAGTGCATTGCCTGTTCAGCCTCAGAAAACCCAGTCTCGGGTGGATGCATCCGAAAAAACGCTGTATAGAGACGATTCACCTCAATTTGTTCAGGTGGGGACTTACCAATTTAAACCATTCTCTTTTCAAGAGCCTTTAGAAAAGGTACAATCTGATACAACGGAATTCACTGTGTCATTGGAGGCATCGTCTCGCCAAAACACAAATCGGGACTCACAACCCGCCTTCGTGGCAACAGAACAAACTTTGTCGTATCATGCAGAACAGATCTATCGTAACTATCTTGAAAGTACAACACAGGGAGGAACCATGGTCGATTTATCCGGATACAAAGACTTAACGAAGCCCCCCATTACCAACGGAGATGGGGAATATTCAACCGTCGCCCAAGAAGATTATATAAGTGAAACGGAGTATTCCAACATGAGTGTAACCACCGCAACATCTACTGCTACTGCTAGCTATAGTACGCATCCTGAAATGAATGAAGTGGATTTTGATTATTCAGAATACAGTGGCAATGTTAAAACCCTGGTTCAGCTGGTGAATGACTTACCTGAAGGCGTCACCAAACAAACAGGTGCCCAGATTATCCGCTTAACAATGGAAGCTATGGGGATTTCGATGGAGAATGTTCTGTCGGATGCTCAATCTGCTCAAAGCCAATTACTAGATGCAGTTCGGTCCAATATCAAGAAAATCGAAGAGTATAAAACGGTAATCCGTAAATTAGAAACGGAAATTCGCTTCCATCAAGGTAAAGCCAATGAACTCTCCGAAATTATCGATCTGTTTATTCTGTCCAATACATCTCCCAATATGCCACATCTTGATAAAGGCGATGTAAGCGGATATTAAGAAAGTAGGCAATTAAAATGATGGGGCATTGGAAATTTCCGCGGGATTGGCAATCCTTGTTAAAGAAACGTTCGTTTCTATCCTTGCCTCAAGTTTTTCTTGCCTTTTTTTTGGTGGCTTGCTTAACATTCACCTTTTTCTTGCAGGGATGTTCTGGAAATGGTGGTATTTTCCGTAATTTCTTTTCAAGTCAACAATCTGCCAGTCTATCTAACCAACAAAATGAAGCATTAAGCCTCTATCATCAGGCTTGGCAGCTTGTTTTTACGGATTATGTTGATTCAACCTTTAACGGGCAAAACTGGTATCGATGGAAAGATCGGTATGATAAACAGATTAAAACGCGGGCCGATGCTTATGAAGCAATTGATACCATGTTGGCCAGTTTAAATGATGTTTATACTCGCTTCCTGGATCCCCAAGCGGCCAATGATCAGAATATGAACATTGATTCGCAACTCTCAGGGGTTGGACTGGAAATTACAACAAAGGGGAACCAATTGATTGTGATGGCCCCCTTGGATGGTTCCCCTGCTAAAAAAGCGGGGCTTATGCCGTTGGATCACATTATTAAGATTAATGGTCTGTCTACTGCCAATATGTCGATTCATCAAGCGGTTAATAAAATTCGGGGGCCAAAAGGAACTACTGTTGAATTGACGGTTTTAAGAGGTCAGAAGATTCTTAATTTTAAAGTGGTTCGAGCTGAAATTGAAATCAAAACCGTTTTTGGCAAACCTATTTCCAAGGATATTGGTTATATTCGATTGGCGAGCTTTATCAGCCAAAATACAGCACACGAAATGCGGACCAAAGTCCTTTCCGAAGAAAATACCAAGGCAATGATTATTGATTTAAGAGGAAATAGTGGCGGCCTTTTGCCAAATGCCCTTGAAATTTCGGATATGTTTTTAAAGGGTGGCAAAATTGTATCTATTGCCGATAGGGATGGTGTGCGGCGAACATACTATGCCAAACGGTCGCAGTTATACAGCAAGCCTCTGGTATTGTTGGTGGATGGTGGCAGCGCAAGCGCCAGTGAAATTTTTAGTGGTGCTTTAAAGGATAATCATCGAGCCACTTTAATTGGAACCAAAACCTTTGGGAAAGGATTGGTTCAAAAAATCAATTATCTCCAAGATGGGTCAGAATTAAATTTGACTATTGCGAAATACTACACACCGCTTGGGTATGACATTAACAAAAAAGGAATTCAGCCCAATATGGTTGTTCCATTTACCGAAGCCGATTTTCGCAACCATCGGGATCCTGAGAAAGACGCCGCCATTAAGTTTCTTCAAAAGCAACTTTTAGCCAAAGCCTCGTAAACAAATTACAGTTGTTGAAGCCCAATTAATGAGAGGTTTCAAGGGCCTGTGTTTCATATAAATAACATCGCACCTCTTGGTGATCGGGGGTTGATGTGATGGGTGGAAATGCGTGTGTGCAAATGTCCATACGATGTTCACATCGGGGCTCGAAGCTGCATCCAACAGGAATCTCCGTTAGTGATGGGGGTTGCCCTTCAATGGGTTTTAAACGGCTTCTATCTGCCTTAGGGAGTGAGTTTAGCAGCCCTTGGGTGTAAGGGTGAAGCGGGTTTTTGAATAACTGTTGGGCAGTTGCCTTTTCAACGATGCGCCCTGCATACATCACGGCTATGTTATTGCAAAGTTCGGCCACAACACCTAGATCATGGGTAATCAGGATAATGGCTGTTTCAAATTCTTGTTGAATTTCTTTCATGAGAGATAAAATTTGGGCCTGTACGGTCACGTCTAATGCCGTTGTGGGTTCATCTGCAATGAGAAGTTGTGGGCTACAGGAGAGGGCCATGGCAATCATCACCCGCTGCCGCATGCCCCCTGAAAATTGATGGGGGTAATCCTGAATCCGCTCCTTTGCGTTTGGTAGCCGAACCAAATCGAGTAATTCAATGGCTCGTTTTTCAGCTTGTTTCTGTGACATGCCTTG
>JANWIO010000101.1 GCA_025449835.1 Vampirovibrionales bacterium | reverse complement strand
GGTGTATAGACTGGCGGTGGCGGTGCGGTAACCGGGGCCGGTGTTGCTACAGGTGTTGCAACAGGAGCCGGTGCTGGGGTTGGCTGTGGTGCCGTACTAGAGGGTACGCCAAAATCATCATTACTGAAATGGTCCATATCGCCATTAGGGTCATCTTGTGCCCGTCTGAGAATATCAAATTTATCAACGGTATCCACATATTCTCCAGGACTGGCTTCTTTCATGGTGGCGACTTTGTCAAAATGGCTGATGAGTGTTTGAACAATTTGGCCCGTGGTACTGGTGGGGTCAACTGTTTTTGCAAAATCTTGTAATGCTTGTAAACTGACGCCAGGAACCCCATTGGTACCGGTGCCATTGGGATCAATTTTGTCCAACGTATTCAATACATCGGTTGTGGCATAGCTAAACGGTGTGATGTTTGAATTATCTACTGGCGCAGGAGCAGGTGTTGGTGTGCTATTGTCTGCCGGTGTAGGGGCAGGTGTAGATGAACTTTTGTCCGCTGGCGCAGGGGCTGGTGTTGGTGTGCTATTGTCTGCCGGTGCAGGGGCAGGTGTAGATGAACTTTTGTCCGCTGGCGCAGGGGCAGGTGTAGATGAACTTTTGTCCGCTGGCGCAGGGGCAGGTGTAGATGAACTTTTGTCCGCTGGCGCAGGGGCTGGTGTAGATGAACTTTTGTCCGCTGGTGCAGGAGCAGGTGCATTGCTGGAATCATTCCCAAATAAGGACATGATCAGCACGATGGGAAGAATGCTGGATAAGGTATTACTCAAACCACCCGAACCGCTTTGACTCGTCGTATTTCCCAATACTGAATCAAAAAGGTTGTTGCTGCTATTGCCGCCTAAATTAAACAAAGAATTATCGAAAACCCCCAGTGAGTTATAGGGGCTTGACAAGCCTAAAGTGGAAGACAATCCAGATGAAGCGAATAACGAACTAAGCGGATCCGTTGAAGTGTTACTACTAAACAAAGCACTAAGCGGATCTGTTGAGGTGGTGCTTCCAAATAAAGCACTGAGCGGATTTGATGCATTTCCAAAGATGGAACTAAGATCATTTGATGATGAACCGCTTTGGTTTGTTAAGCTTTGACCAATAGATGGAAGTGCACTGGATAAAAGATTAAGTAATACTCCAGACATTCTCTCAGTTTTCCTTTCTTCTCGTTCTTTCTCTTGTTTTCCTGAGGAACTTTTTAGGGGAAAGTGGGTTCTTTCAGTTCGCCCAAAATATAAAAAGTTTCTTAATTAGATAAAAACAATTGATATGGTCTTTGGAACATATCATTACGAAATATTAAGCACTCTCTTTAAATGCCAGTGGGATGCTGGTCTTCATGTGAGAATGGATAGGAAGAGGACGTCGGAGTGAAGGAAAAAGGGGCTTTAAAATTTAAAAGGGCTTTCCCTTACAAATGAAGGAGAAGCCCTATTGAGATTCAGGAGAAGAGAGAGGTGAATCGTTATCTTGAGATGATTTTGGGTAAAGAAGCCATTCAGAAATGAGGGGTTGGAATTTTCCAACCACTTATAAAGCAGTATGGGAGTTTCGTTTTATTTTGATGCGGCACAATGTAGACAGGCTAAGCTTTTCTGCGTGCCATCGTGTGATTTTTGAGTTGTTGAATCTTCCATCAACGGGTGAGCTAAATGTCTTTTTTCTCCATATTCGTGGTTTGGGTAATTTGTAAGAGGAGCGCTTGCAACCAGCTGAGCTATACTTTAATTGTATGGAAAATATTTTAAATGCATGCTGAAAATCAATTTGCGTCTCATTGGGATTTCTGAAACGAAGCTGTTTGAAACGTTGGTTTTGAGACTTCTTGTCTGTCTTTTATCTGGTTTATAATAAAGTTGCCGCACTGTTTCCAACGGGCTTTTTATGACATTTTCGCCATCCTCATCCTTCGAAAGTCCACCATGTGATCATGCCGAACATAATGGAAAACACTGTGCTTTTTGCCAAAAGCCAGTTTGCTTAAATTGTTCAGCACCTATATCAGATGATTTGTATCTATGCCATGAATGCGCTGCAAAGGCAGAGCAAATTAAACAGTCCCAGGAGCAAGGGATTGGTAATCAATTTACATTGATAAACTATCAAAAAGCGCCTTTAACGATTCTGTTTTGTCTCTTTCTCTGTGTCATTTATTTTGTTTCGATATTGCCGGTTTGGCCGGGTTTAAAAATGGCTTTTTTAGTCTATGGAAATCTTGATCCAAAAGCTATTATAGAGTTTCATCAGTATTGGCGCTTAATTACGGCCAATCTGTTGCATTTGAATCTAATGCATTTAGGGGCCAATGTCTTTTCGCTTTTAATTTTTGGAGAGCTCTTAGAGGTACAAACAGGTTGGGGAATGCTGATACTGTGGATGGTGCTTTCATTAGTGGCGTGTGATATTGCAACGCTTCTTTTTGATGTTCCTCATTCTATTGGTGCTTCCGGAATTGCTTATGGGCTTCAAACGGCATTTATTGTTTTATCAGCCAAAGTTTTGGTTCAAAACCGTATGGGAGATTTTAAAAAGACGTTTCAATCTTTGGTGGGCTATCTCATTCTGATTGTGGTGCTGAATCTCATGTATACCAGCGAAGTTAATGCCTACGGCCACTTTGGTGGGGTGATTGCCGGTCTTGTGGGGGCACTCATTTATCCTGTGACTCGTCCTCTGGCCCACAAAGATTATTTAAAAGCTTTTGGCGTTTTGGGTGTGTTTGTTGCAATTTTGGTATGGGTGATTCAGGCCCATGTGCAATTGAGTTGATGTTTTTTAAGATCTAGTGACTGTAGACTTGAGAAAGCCAGTTGATGACAGGCATTTGGGTCGCAGGATTATGAATACGGACGAATTTTACACCAGATTGGGCTGCAATGGCCAATGATGCCGCCGTGAGGCATTCGCGTTGATCCACAGGGATATTGGTGTCTCCTAATGTGAGAAAAGATTTTCGGGAGGTGCCAACCAAAATAGGAAAGCCAATCGAGACAAGTTCGGGTAGACGCCTCATGAGTTCGAGGTTATGTGCCAATGTTTTTCCAAACCCAAACCCCGGATCCAAAATAATATTGTTGGAATGAATACCCGCTTCTGTTGCATAGGCAACCTGTTGGTAGAAAAACTGGCTAATTTCACCCATGACATCTTCATAGGTTGGGTTAAGCTGCATGGTTTCCGGTGTGCCTTGATGATGCATCAGAATCACAGGACATGCGGTTTGTGCAACGATGCTGGCCATGTTGGGGTCAAAGGTCAGCCCTGAGACATCGTTTACAATGGAAGCCCCTGCATTGAGAGCGGCTTTGGCGATTTCTGATTTCCGGGTATCGATACTAATGCAGGCATTGGGAAAATTTCGGTGTAAAGCTTCAATGGCTGGAATGACTCGATTAAACTCCTCTTCCAAGGGGAGCGTTGTTGCGCCAGGGCGGGTTGATTCTCCGCCAACATCCAGAATCTTTACACCCAAATCTAAGGCTTGTCCAGCTTCTGTGAGGAGTTGATCCAGTGAATGAAACCGTCCACCATCTGAGAAGGAGTCTGGCGTGAGGTTTAAGATTGCCATAGCCTGGAGTGGCATTTTTTGAAGCCGTTTTTGACGTTGTAGCATGCGCGTCAGGCTTTCTGCCAGCAAGCTGAGTCCAAAAGGCTGGGGACGCAGTTTTAAAATAAGCTTTTTGAGTTGGGCTCGGGTCGCAGTAATCAGCACTGCTTCCCGATCAATGGTGCAGTTAATGGCCCCTTTATGAACGCCAGCTTCAGCGCCCAGGGTCAGACAGGTTTGCTTCAAAATATTGGCACCAGGTGCAGAAAGCTCAGAAGCTTTGATAATGACATGATGGAACTTCTTTTCAGCCACAGGACGATAGCTTTCATCAAAGCACACTTTTTTTAATTCGTTGCCAGCCTCTTCCGGGCAAATCTGACGAACCTGAAACCGGGTATCGGTTTTCGCATCAAACAGGAGAGAATCGTCGTTTTTGCTTGCCGGATCTGTTTTAACCATCAATGGCCATCATAAAATCAATTGCTTTACGTGCCTTTACGGCAACCTCATCAGGAATAAGAATCTCATCGGTGAGATCTCGTAAAGTGTTGCGAATATTTTCCAGACGGGTCAACTTCATATTGGGACAAACCGCACAGGCCCTGGTGGGTGTTAAAAAGAGTTTATCCGGGCAATCTTGGCTGAGACGCTCTCGTACACCATCCTCAGTGCACACAATAAAAACCCGTTTATCACTTTGAATGGCTGTTGATCGAATTTTGGTGGTACTCCCAATAAAATCAGCCAGCTCTTTAATAGGGTCATCACACTCGGGGTGTGCCAAAACCATGGCCTCAGGATATTGGTGTTTGAGAGATATCACATCTTCTGGCAACATTCGTAAATGGGTGGGGCAAAAGCCATTCCACCAAATCACTTCCACTTCGGGGACCTGTGATTGAATATACTTGGCCAGATGTTGGTCCGGGACACAGAGAATTTTATCCGTATTGACAGCTCTTACCACATTCACGGCATTGGCGCTGGTACAACATACATCGCTTTCAGCTTTTACTTCTGCCGTTGTGTTTACATAGGCAACAACGGGAACGCCAGGATATTGTGCTTTGAATTGAATCAGATCTTCACGGGTAATCATGTCGGCCATAGGGCAGCCAGCATTGGCATTTCCGAGGAATACCCGTTTCTGAGGCGACAATAATTTTGCGGTTTCGGCCATAAAATGAACACCACAAAAAACGATCATCTCTGCATCGGTGGAAGCTGCTTGACGACTGAGCCCCAGCGAGTCTCCGACATGATCGGCCAGATTTTGAACCTCAATGCGCTCATAAAGATGAGACAAAATCACGGCATTGCGTTGCTGTTTTAATTGCCGAATCTCTTCGTACAACTGCGTGAGGCGTTGTTGTCGATTCTCTTTTTGGTCTAAAAGCGCTTGTGGCGGAGGTAACGTTTCTACAGCCATGAGAAAAACCACATTTTAGGTGGGTGTATCTACTGAATACTGATACTTTATCGAAAGTGGGGTTAAAAGTAAACTAATCCCCATGTGGATCCCTCTAGTGGCTAGTTGGCTTCTGGTGGTCTATTGAAGCCAAACATGAATCCAAACCTTAGGTTGTTTGTTAATTTTCAGAGCGATTTACCGTAATGGGCAAGATGCGAGGTAATCGCTTTATATGCCCCTTTGTGCTATAAAAGAGAGGGAAAAACAGCAAGAGTTGATTTATTCATGGTTTCTTCTACTCGGCTAAAACAGTTTTTAACACTAAGTTTTTTGATGGCCTTTCTAGTGTTGGTGGTTCAACCGGTATGGGCGTCTTTTAAAGTTCCCCAGCCACAAGGGTATGTTACGGATTTAGCCCATATTCTGTCCCCGGCAACCACCCAAAAAATTACACAGATTGCCATGGAGTTAGATCAGAAAACGTCTGCGCAAATTGCGGTGTTAACGGTGTCTCAGTTGGATGGGACTCCCGTTGAAATGGCTTCTCTGGAAACAGCCAGGACCTGGGGTATTGGTAGTAAAAAATCTGGAGGCACCGGCCTCTTGATTTTTTATGCAGCGAAAGACCATAAACTTCGAGTTGAAGTGGGGTATGGCCTGGAAGGGACTATCACGGATGGGACTTCGGGCGAAATTCAGGATGATGATATGCTTTCAGCCAAAAGCTATGACCAAGGCTTTTTACAAGGGGTTGCGGCATACGCTCAAAAAATTGCACAAGCCGATGGGGTTACGTTGGCATCCCTTCATGGCAATGGTGTTCTTGTATTGCCGCAGTCTCAATCACAAAACACGCCACAAAATAGCGGGGTTAGTGCCCTCTTTACATTGGGGCTTTTTGTCTTCCTGATGATGATCATGCTGTCTCAAAGATTTGCAGGGTCTGGCGGAGTTTGGGGTGGTTTATTCACACTGTTGGCGTTGAACAGCTTAGGTGGTTTGGGTGGCGGAAATAGTGGCGGATTCGGTGGTGATGACTTTGGTGGTTTTGGTGGTGGTGGCTTCGGGGGCGGCGGCTCGACTCGCGATTGGTGATGAAAGTACAAGGAGATAGACACAATGCATGAAAAAACAGAGAAAAAAGTGAATCAACTGGTTCAAGAGCTTCAGCATGTGTTTCAAGATGACCAATTGGTCTCTGTGTGTGTTTATGGGTCTTCTCTTTTTCAGGAGTCCCTTCCTGAAATCAAGCCGGAACACGAGGATATCAATGTATTGGTGATTTTAAAGCGCCTTGAGTCGGGTGATTTGGAACGAGCTTCTTCCATTGGGAAATGGTGGTGTAAGGTGGGCAATGCCCTCCCTTTGTTTCTCTCAGAAGATGAATGGTACCGCTCCACAGATATTTTTGCGTTGGAATATGCCGATATTCGGGATCATTACCATGTGGCGTATGGCAAAGATCTCTATGGACAGACCGAAATTCTTCCCGATGCGCTGCGCTTGGTGTGTGAGTTGGAACTCCATCGCAAGTTAAT
>JANWIO010000100.1 GCA_025449835.1 Vampirovibrionales bacterium | reverse complement strand
CTATCGAGGGCCCATTTGCAGCAGATGCCTTTTTCAGAGATTTTAATCTTCAACAATTCCCATACGATGCCATTGTATCAGCGTATCACGATCAAGGCTTAATCCCTTTTAAACTCATTGCCGGGTATCAGGCAGTGAATGTGACCATTGGCCTTCCCTTTATCCGAACCTCTGTGGGTCATGGTACTGCATTTGATATTGCAGGGCGAGGAGTTGCAAAAGAGGAAGGGCTAATTGCCGCGACCCACTGCGCCATTCAACTCATAAACTCTAAAGTTCTAATGCCCCATCTTCATTGAGCGTTCAATTTCACGTTTTCCTTCTCGGGCTTTGATGGTTTCTCGCTTATCATAGAGCTTTTTCCCTTTACAAAGCCCCATTTCCACTTTCACCCATGCCCTGGAAAAATACATTTTTAAAGGAATTAAGGTTAAGCCCTGTTCTTTGGTTTTCCCAATCAACCGTTGAATCTCTTGCTTATGCAATAGCAGTTTACGAACTCGGTCTTGCTGATGATTATGGATATTTCCTTGGGCATAAGAAGCGATTTGGGCCCCATACAAAAACATTTCGCTTCCTTCAATCCGCGCAAAACTCTCCGTGAGAGAAACCTTTCCTAACCGTATCGATTTAATCTCAGTGCCCGTCAGGACAATACCCGCCTGAAAGGTTTCCAGCACATGGTACTCATGGTAGGCTTTACGGTTCACCGTGATGGTTCGGCTTGGAGCTCCTACTTTTGGATTATTTTTCGCTTTTGAGGCCATCTCTCTCCAATCCTGCCCTGGATATATGTTATTATCAATAAAGCGATGAAGGTCTGTATTATAGCACAATGGCGAAAATCAGGAGCCTGGGGAATAAGGAATTAAAGCAGGTACTATCCCTGCTGGAACGTTTCAGCGGAGACGAGTTTAACTACTTGGTTTTAGAGCGTTTTCAAACCCTCTATATGCCATTTCACGCAATTAACCGACTCTTACCTTTACGATTTAAGTTTTTACCCGAGATTTATGTTGCCACTGCCGAAAATAAGGTGTTGGGCATTGTTTGGCTCAGCCGAGATGGGTATCGCCAGGACCGATGGAAAGTGGATCAGGTGATTATAGACCCTGAGACCTATGCCGCCTACGATGTGGGTAAACAACTCATGTATTACGTCATTAATAAATTTGGCGCCTTAGGTGTTGAGACCTTTTTGGCTTATGTGGATCCCCATTATGATGAAGGATTAGCCCTATTAAAAGAGTGTGGTTTTCGGCATTGTACTAAAATGCATACCTTTCAAGCAGAAAAAATCCCTGAAAACCTTCGGTCCAAGCCGTCTCAAATTCAAGGGCTGAGAGAAGCCAGAAGCAGTGACGCCCGGAAATTACAAGAGTTATATTCTGAAACGCTCCTACCTGAAGTCCGGGTGAGCCTTCGAAAATCTCCTCAGGATCTTTATCCGCATCCCGTTGAAAGATTTTTCAGGCAGTGTAAAGGTGAATTCTACAAACGTTGGGTTGTTTCTCAAGCCAGTGGCGATTACCTCTGTGGTAGTGTCTCTCTTTCCACGTGGGACTACAAAGTTTTTGAAATTTCTGTTCTCATTAGCCCCGCCTGGGAGCATGCCACAGAAGATCTTATTTTGTTTGCGCTGCATCAAGTGTACAAAAGCGGCTCTACACCCAAAATTATCATCAATAGCTATGAATTTCAGAAATCAAAAATTGAGATTTTAACCCAACTGGGATTTGAAAGAGCCTGGACTACCGAAATCCTCGTCAAAGACTATTGGATTCCATTGAAAGAAAATGGTATCCGAGTGAAAAACCCTGTCTTGCTGTTTGCAAAAGGGGGCAGAACCTCACCCGCCTAATCATTTTAAGTATTTTCTACCATTAAATACTGTTGAATCAGCGATTCCACGTCACTTCGCCTTACATTTCGGAAAAAGAGAACTGAACAAGAGGGGTTTTGGCTTGCCAATGCCACTGTTGTGCCTTGGGCCTTACACCCCAGAAGGCATCCTACCGAAAAACTTTCATCATGGGCACTCTGAAAGACAAAAACCTTTCGCCCCAGACCATACTGTTGAATTTTTTGCCGAAAATCGGCCAAAACCTGAAGACTTTCATCAGGATCACATTTTTCAAAACCCCGAGATACTGGATTGGTACAGACCCAGAGGTAATATTGATACGCAAACCCATAGTCAGCACCCGGTTGAAAAATATCCACGCAACGTAAACCCTTATCAATCCATTCTTTTTCGTTGATAGTCCATTTAGCCTCAAAAGGCGCTCCAAGCAGCATATCATAAGAGAGCGGCACACTGTTTTTTCAACAGATAACGGTTGCGATGGCCCCTATTTTCATAAACTGCCTTGAAACGCCCACAAAACAGTATTCATGCACCCCTAAAAGCCACCCTCATGGATCCTGTCAATAACCTGTCAAAAATTTATGTTCTGTCACAAGACTTTTTACTGAGCCAATGGTATGTTACAGTAGTCTGCATTCAACCCAGATGCAGATTTTATTTTGATAATCCGCAATCCAAGTCTCAGGAGTATTTTGGTGTCCACTTCAGTACAAGAAAAGACGTTTTCACCCATCGAGGTCTTCCCCAACCAGTATCCCGGCAGACAATACACCATCAAAATTGAATGCCCAGAGTTTACAGCGGTTTGCCCTAAAACGGGTTTACCGGATTTTGGAACCATTTTGATTGATTATATCCCGGATCAATATTGCCTGGAACTAAAAGCGTTTAAATATTACTTGTTAGACTACCGAAATCATGGGATTTTTTATGAGAATGTGGTCAATAAAATCCTGGATGATGTGGTTCAAGCTTGTAATCCGCAATGGATAGAAGTCCGCGGAGAGTTTAGCCCAAGAGGAGGGATTAATACGACAGTCATTGCATCACATGAGAAAAAAGTAACTTAAAGAAGTCTCTTTTCATGGGGGGATCAAGGGTTTGTAAAAATATGTCAAAGTTGTCCGCAAGCCCCTTCCCAAGAGGTCCTAAACCTTGGTATGATATAGATCCTCAACAAATACGTGGATTATTTAAAATGTATAGTGACGTGAATTCATAGGCCACATCACGTTGAGGAAATGATTCAATCCAGGCATTCTATACTCATCCTTCAGAAAAACCCCTGTCACGGTATTGAATGGTTAGACCGTTGAGGATTATGGGGGATTATTGCATCAAAATCCTTATTGCATGGCATGTGGCGATTTGAAGGATCAATTAGGGCCCTGGAATATTCGGCTCCCAGTGGAGTCAGTTTTTATTTTCACCGCAGCAACGAGGAGAGTCATCCAAATGGTCACCACAGACAAAGCCATCCCGAAAAAATTATCTTCCGCATCACCATTGGTTTATAAAGGACTAATGGCCTCAAAAGAGGGGCTTTCCATACCGAGACAATTTACCAAGCCCGGCATTAACCCTCTGGATGAAATTGAATATGAATACCGACGTTCTGTGATTACGGAGCCAGACGGTACCATAGTGTTTGAGATGAACCAGGTAGAAGTTCCCAAAACGTGGTCGCAACTGGCAACGGATATTATTGTATCCAAATACTTTCGAAAAGCCGGTGTTCCTGGCCCTACCGGGACAGAAACCAGTGCTCGTCAAGTGGTTCACCGGGTTGCCAATACCATTCGGCAACAGGGAGAGAAAAAACACTATTTTGCCTCTGCCGAAGATGCAGATGCTTTTGAAGCAGAACTGGCCCATATGCTGATTACCCAGAAAGGTGCCTTTAATTCACCGGTTTGGTTTAACTGTGGCCTGTATCATCAATACGGCATCCAAGGCAGTGGGGGCAATTGGTATTGGGAGGAGGAAAAACAAGCGGTTTTAGAGGCCGCCAATTCATATGAGCATCCGCAGTGCTCTGCTTGCTTTATTCAATCTGTGGATGATGACCTGATGAGCCTCTTTGAATTGGCCAAGAATGAAGCCCG
The DNA here is from genome assembly GCA_025449835.1 of Vampirovibrionales bacterium. Classification (GTDB taxonomy): domain Bacteria; phylum Cyanobacteriota; class Vampirovibrionia; order Vampirovibrionales; family JAGQHJ01; genus JANWIO01. Next base: position 3,370 of record JANWIO010000100.1, on the reverse strand, counting down.
ACTGTTTAAATTTGGCTCTGGTACAGGCACCAATTTTTCCAGAATCCGAGGACGTCAGGAAAAACTGTCTGGCGGTGGCACGTCTTCTGGCTTGATGTCTTTCCTCGAAGTACTGGATAGAGGCGCAGGAGCGACCAAAAGCGGTGGCACCACACGACGAGCCGCTAAAATGGTTTGCCTCGATATGGATCACCCGGAAATTGCAGACTTTATCAATTGGAAACTGAAAGAAGAGAAAAAAGTGAAGGTTCTGATTGATGCGGGCTACTCTTCAGACTTTAACGGAGAAGCTTATCATACCGTTGCCGGTCAAAACTCCAACAATTCGGTTCGGATCAGTGACGCCTTTATGCATGCCTATTTGCATGAAGACAAATGGCAAACCAAGTTTCGAACCACCGGTGAGGTGTGTGAAGAATTTGAAGCCAAGGATTTAATGAAGCAGATTGCCTATGCAGCTTGGGCATGTGCCGATCCTGGGGTGCAATTTGATGATATTATCAATGATTGGCATACCTGTCTGGATACAGATCGGATTTATGGCTCTAATCCTTGCTCTGAATACCATTTTTTAAACGATACCGCCTGTAATCTGGCTTCCATTAACCTGATGAAGTTTCAGGATGAGGCCACTGGCCGTTTTGACATTCAAGGATTTCGTCATGCATGTCGTATCTTCTTTGCGGCACAAGAAATTTTGGTGGGACTAGCCTCTTACCCCACGGATCAGATTGCCGAAAACAGCCATAAGTATCGTCCTTTGGGATTGGGGTATGCCAACCTTGGGGCTTACTTAATGGTCAATGGCATTCCTTACGATAGTGAGGAAAGCTATGCCATTGCAGCAGCCATTACCGCCATTATGTGTGGACACGGATATAAAACATCAGCAGAAATTGCAGCGACTAAAGGGACCTTCGAAGGCTATGAGAGAAATAGAGAATCTATGCTGCGGGTCATGGGCAAACATCGGGACAAATCCTACGAAATTTCATCGGAATATTGTCCTGCTGACTTGCTAAAAGCCGCACAGGAAGATTGGGATGACGCATTGGAGCTTGGTGAGCAATACGGTTATCGAAATGCCCAAGCCACAGTGCTGGCACCGACAGGCACCATTGGGCTTTTGATGGATTGTGATACCACTGGTATTGAACCCGATTTTGCCTTGGTGAAATGGAAAAAGCTCGCAGGGGGTGGCTATTTTAAAATCGTCAATCAGGCACTCCCTAAAGCTTTAAAAAGATTGGGGTATACCCAAGCTGAAGTGGACGGCATTATCACCTACATCTTAGGTCATGGGCTCCTTGAAGGAGCACCAGGCATGGATAAACAGCTCTTGAAAAATGCGGGCTTTACGGACGCACAAATTGAAGAAGCTTTTACTGCCGTTAGTCAATCCAGTTCTTTTAACGAATGGACGCCGGGTATTAATCCCAAAATCCTCAAGGAAAAGGGCTGGAGCAAATCACAACTACAAGCGGTAGATGTGTACGTGAATGGTGCCCAAACCATTGAAGGGGCTCCCTTCCTTAAAGATGAGCATCTCCCCGTATTTGACTGTGCCAACCGTTGCGGTATCGGCAAACGGTTTATTGATCCGATGGCCCACATTAAAATTATGGCCGCTACCCAGCCATTCCTTTCAGGAGCCATTTCAAAAACCGTGAATCTTCCACATGACGCTACGGCGGAAGACATCGAGCGTATTTATGTGGATGCTTGGCGTTTGGGGCTCAAATGCGTCGCCCTCTATCGGGATGGCTGTAAGCTCAGTCAACCGCTGAACACCAAAAGTAATGACGATGAAGAAGAAACAGAAACCCAAGCTATACTCATGCCGGTGGGTCTCCAACGGGGCGATCGCCGAGAACTCCCCAGAAAGCGTCAAGGGATTACCATTGATGCCAGCATCGGGGGAAACAAAGTTTACCTTCGTACTGGCGAATATGAAGACGGACAGTTGGGTGAAGTCTTTATCGATATGTTTAAAGAAGGGGCTTCCTACCGAAGCTTGTTGAATTGCTTTGCCGTTGCCGTGTCATTAGGGCTTCAATATGGCGTTCCCATTGAAAAATTTGTGAACCAATTTACTTTCACCCGATTTGAGCCCTCGGGTATTACCGATCACCCCAATGTGAAAAATTGTACGTCTATTCTAGACTACATTTTCCGGGTATTGGGAATGGAATATCTGGGAGAAACCGATTATATTCAGGTAAAACCCGATGAATCAACGCTACGTATCAATACTAGTGTTCTATCACCTGAGTCGATTGTTTCTTCTGAAGGAATCCAAACCATTTTACCCGTGGCTTCAGAAAACGCTCCCCATAGCAGTGGGCAAGGGTATGGCAGTGTTTCAGAGCTGAGTAACCATCTGAAAGATATGATGGGAGATGCCCCACCATGCGACAACTGCGGGAATATTACCGTTCGAAACGGTTCCTGTTATCGTTGCCTCAGTTGTGGTAGCTCCATGGGTTGCTCTTAAGTTAACCTCCATAAACCATACACAGAAACAGGTGGCAAATACTTTGCCACCTGTTATGATAAAAAGCTGATCCCTTCCATCAACGGAGTCATTTCCATGTTTCGTGCCGGATTTGTGGCCATTGTGGGTCGCCCCAATGTGGGAAAATCAACCTTAATGAATGCCCTTTTAGGGCAAAAAGTGGCCATTACCTCTGCCAAAGTTCAAACAACCCGTTTTCGCATTCGGGGAATCCTGACTTTGCCCGGACGAGGCCAAATGGTGTTTTTGGATACGCCTGGATTCTCAAAGCCCTTAGACAAACTGGGCGAATTTTTAACATCAGAAGGTCAGCAGGCCTTGGCAGAAGCCGATATTTTTATGATGGTGGTCGATGCCACCGGTCCAGCCGGTAAAGGGGATGCTTGGCTTGTAGAACAGATTCAAGCCACCGGAAAATATGTTTTACTCCTCCTCAACAAAATTGATCAAGTCAAAGATCCCGAAACCCGAGAGTTAATCAAAGAAAGCTATCTCAAATTTTTTAAAACGTATGCGGCCTTTGATTATTTAACCATCTCAGCCCTCACCGGCAAACGACTCGCAGAGATTCCTAAAATTCTAATTAAACACTTGCCTTCTGGCGAGGCTATCTATAACGAAGAAGATGTCACAGACCAGAGAATGAGAGACATTGCTCAAGAAATGATCCGAGAAAAAGCCATGCAACTTACCCAAGAGGAACTCCCCCATAGTATTGCCGTATTCATCGAGGCCTTTGATGAATCTGATCCTGCTTGTATCCGAATTAAAGCAACCCTCTTTGTGGATCAAAAATCGCAAAAGGGGATGGTGATTGGAAAACATGGGCAAATGATTAAAAAAATCGGTCAAACT
>JANWIO010000099.1 GCA_025449835.1 Vampirovibrionales bacterium | reverse complement strand
TGCTGTTTTGCCAGTTCCAATTCCCGTTGAAGTTGTTCTAATTGCTCATTTAAGGCATGAATAAAAACATCATGAGCTTCCATTAAGAGATGGGGTGCCGTGAGCATATTTTGGCGTAAGACCCGAATTTCCTGTTTTTTTTCCTGAATTTCATGTTCAATTTGGAGAACGCGGGCTCGTGCCTCTTGCACACGTCTTTCTTGTTCTTTTTTTCTGCGTTCCCGAAGCTCGAAGACTTTTTGTAACCGGTAAACAAAACGAGGCATTATCTGTCTTCCAAAATTGATATTGAAACCAAGGAACACTGTGTAAGTGTAATCAGGTATCGGCAAAAATCACAAATCATTCAGTACTCCTGTTGCTCAACGAAAACAATGCTCTCCGCAGAAAGCCACATTAGAAAATGATTTTAGCCATTTATCCGAGCACAACGATTTCGCAAAATTCAACCAAACAAAGGAGAATCAAGCCTTCCGAAAGGCCTCTTCAATTTGTGTACGAACGGCCAATGTTTTCACCATTTTACGGAGAATATCCCGTTCATATATCAGACGAGCCTTTGCAGAATCAATTTCCAAAATTTCCTGCTTTAAAACCAAGCTACCTTTCAGGTTTTCAGCAATAAAATAAGATATCTCCACAGGATTATCCGGCAAATCGAAGGGAGAAAACTCTTTTTTCAATATTTTGTGAGTTAATCGAAGCGCTTCTTGAAAAAGCTCAGTGGTTTCACCTAAAAGCTTTTTGGTAATGTAGCCTTCCTTTACCTCTTTCAGAAATGTCACTTCTCCCATCAGGTAAGGCTGACTCTCTTCATCATAATGAGTAACCCGAAAACGTTGCCCCCCAAATACCAGAATATTCATTTTGCCATCATCTAAAACATCGTACTCCACCACTTCTGCAATAGTTCCCACATCAAAAGGGATTCCTTGTAAGGTCGAAGGGTTATATTCCTGACACAATTGGAGCCCAAACTGCGCATTCCCATCCATAATGTCTTGCATCATCCGCTTATAGCGTTCTTCAAAAATATGAAGCGGCAAAAACATACCCGGAAAAAGAACCACATTGGGTAACGGAAAAAGGGGAAGCAGATGTATCTTCATAAGCCCATCGATTATCCGTATATCGCTATTCTTATTTTATACCCTTTACATGGTTTCTGCCTGAGAACTCAAAGTTGGTCTCAAAGCAGGCTTAAAGACTGGGTTTTTCGGTAATTTCACCGTAAATACAGAGCCAACGCCCTCCTCACTTTCCACAGAGATTGTGCCGCCATGCGCCTCAACAAGACGTTTTGTAATCGCCAACCCCAAGCCGGAACTTTCATATTTTTGAGGAATCCCTGACTCAACCTGATAATACTCTGTAAATAATTGAGAAAGCTTATCTTGTGGGATCCCAACCCCCGTGTCTTCGACTCGAAAATGCACCCATTGCTGATCTGAAGTTTCTTCAATGGCCACAACCACTTTTCCACCATTATGGTTATATTTAATTGCATTGCTTAACAAATTTAATAAAATCTGCCGCAAGCGTTTGGCATCTGCTTTAACAGTAGCTAAGCTGGGCTGAACCTCGAATTTGATGAAAATGTTTTTCTCCGACGCCAATTGCGCCACCACACTATTAAGATCCTGAATGAAATATTGAAGCTCAATGAGCTCAGGAGATAGCTGTATTTTTCCGGCTTCAATACTGGCAATATCCAGTAAATCATTCACAATGGTTAAAAGATGGCCACCACTAACCCTAACATTTTGAATATATTTCTGCTGTTTTTGCGTTAAATCTCCACCATAGCCGCTCTCTAGCATTTCAGAATAACCAATAATAGAATTCAATGGTGTTTTGAATTCATGAGACATGAAGGTTAAGAATTTGCTCTTTTTGGCATTGGCAATTTCAGCATCTTGCTTGGCCTTTTCAGAAGCTTTGAATAATTCAGCCTGATGAATTGCAACGGCAGCTTGATCAGCAATGGTTTGGACAATTTCTTTTTCTTCTCTTGTCCAATATTCTTTACCTTTTTTCATGGAAATCACAAATAAAAGTGCTAAATGCTTCCCTTGATAACTTACTGGGCATGCCAAACCAGACTGAACCTGAAGCTGAGAAAAAGCCTCTTGCGTTTCGGTGGATAAGGGAGAATTTTCAGTATCGCTCTCCTTCCATTCCGATATAACACCTTGTTCACAAATCGTTTTAATGGACTCTTTGGAGAGAAATTTTTCAGATTGAAGCAGAGAAGGAATCATTTTTAGAGAACGATACTCTCTTACCGGAAAAATAATTCGTAAACATTCCGGGTCTAAGCAAGAAATTAAGCAATAATCTGCCTGTAAAAGTCGCCCGAGTTCATCCACAATTTTTTGAAGGATCTCCTCCAGATTTAACGAGCTACGAACAGTTTGAATGATCCGCCGGATAACAGCTTCCCGTTTAGCCGTTTGAGCCTGCTTTTTAAAATAAAACGTAGAGGCATCAAAATTACGAATCGCTTGCAATGAAGCTGTTTTCACAATAATGGCTAAAAACACCGTAATCAGCTCAAACCCCACATAAAAACGTTTCTGTGCAAAATCTAAGTAACCATTTATTATTTTGGTTGGATTAAAACTCTCAAAATGTGCAATCGCATAAATACCGATAAAAATAACACAATACCCTACTATAATCGATGAAATGGCTGCAATTCGACTTGGTAAAAAGTCAGAAATAAGCGGATATAAAATACCTTTAAAGGGAATTGTTCCGAATAATAAGGCCCCTCCCAAGAAAATGAAACCAATACAGGTTGAGAATGACATCCCAAAACTATATAATACGGGTATATTGTATACATACCCCACAAGTGCATAAATACTTAAATTGAGAATCAGAAATGCGGGCAACCCCACGAAATAAACCATGGCGGATTGTGAGTGGGACTTAAAACAGAAAGTACTGAGGGCAAAAGAAGCAATACACAAATTCAATGCCGCCAAAAAGTGCTCAGGAATCTGCGGAAATGAGATGAGAACAATATTCAAAGGGTTAAAATGTGAAAAATAAACGAATTTTCCAACAAAGTAGAGACCAATGCCTGCCGGAATAATGAGGCCAATATACCGAACCAACCTAAGCCAACGGGGGTATTTTGCATACGGGTAAATGGCAAACACTGTAATGAGATCAATGCCTAAAATGAAAAGACCAATCGCAACGGGTAGCGTGGTTAGCCCAAGGCCACTAAATGGTAAAAACTGAAAAATATTGGAAAAAACCATCAATGTATTTAGGATTCCAACTATCCCAATCAAAGAAACCAAAACCCCTATGACGATTAATATTGCTTTATCAATCGTTCTCCATATTCTATATTCTTGCTGTATTGGCTGATTTTCCATCATGTCTCAAAATACGAGCCTTTTTAATTTCATCATCCCTATTTGCTTTGAGCTTTAAAGGCAAATTAAATCAGGCCACATCACAAATACAGATAATTATCCTTATATCATACTTATAGGATGATAAAAAGTAACATTTTGAACATTAAATTGGTTGGCAAATAACCCTATTGGCTAATCCAAATGATATAAAAATATTGTTCTGAAAACGAATTAATTAACGTAAAGGTTATTTTAAAAATAAAAAATTTGTGCCTAATCGCATTATCAAAAATTTTTTTCTATTGTGCTTGACACCGCTGACACCGGCCAAAAAGCTTGAGTTGCGTATCAATTAGCTCAAATTTCGCTTTGGCAGCAATTTCAACGGCAGCCTCAAAAACCTCAATACTGGTGAACTCTTCTGTATTGCCGCACTCAACACAAATAATATGTTGATGCTGGACACCAGACTCAGCCCGAACCAGCTCATAATGCTTATGATCTTCTGCAAAATCCAGTTCTCGAAGCACACCCAACGAAGCCAACAATTTTAAGGTTCGGTACGATGTTGCTAAACTAATATCTGAACTTTCATGGCGCAAGATATTTTGCAAGTTCTCAGCACTCAAATGTTCACCTTCCGGAAGGGTAAAAAAGATATCCAAAATCTTTTCACGTTGGGGCGTAATCCTAAAACCACGCTCTCTCAAAAGTGATGACAACTCTTCCCGTGATACCATTTTCGTAACATCTTGCATTATTCTTGTACACATACACTATATCATAACCCAACCACTCCTCACCTTGAAAAAGGGGGTTCAACTTCCAGAATAACAACCGCTAGAAAAGGGACCCCAACCTTACGAAAGCGTTAAATTTTTACATACTACATTCTAAGCAAGTTACTCACTTCAAAAATGGTTATTGAGAGGGGAGGACACAAGAGCGGACTATGGTTTATGATAGTGTAGTGTCGAGTTTTACCTTCTAAAGTGTCCACGGATTGTGATTAAACAAAAACATATTCATTTTACCAGCATCCTTATAAGTGCCCTCATACTGCTTATCCTGTCAGGACTCTTTATTGTCGACAGAATGATTCCGCATTATGTGGATATTCCAGCGCTAAAGGCTAAGATTGAAGACTCCATTCAGCAAAGCACTGGTATTAAAGCTCAGATCAGTAAGCTGGCAATCCACCCCACCCTATTTCATGGGGTAGAAGTTGTCTTTAAGAATGATGTTTTCTCCTCTCCAGAGGATGTAAAAGTGATCAAAGCTGGTACCATCACTTTAAACATAAGGTATTTACCGCTTTTTCACCACAAAAACTCTATTTCAAATATTCGTTTTTCCCATATAAAAGTCTACATTGGTGAAAACAGCTATTTATTTCGCATAAAGAAACCGCACATTTCAAACAACTTGGTGTTTTTAAAAGATACTCGGATTGAATTGCAAGATTATGACATTGTTTTTGACCGATATTTTGATCATTACAATCAATATCTCCTTCACGGAGATTACCTCTCGCTCAGTCATGTTGCCTCAAAAAAATCACTGGTTCTTCAAGGGGCAGGGTCTGCCTTGTACAACCGCTCTCAACAAGCGCAACCTCTTGGTGCTTTTAAAATTAATGCCATTGCGAAACAAGACATGCTCAACAAGCCACATTTTGATAGAAAAGATATCCAAAAACTCCATCTTGAGCTGAGTAACGTAAACCTGACCACCTTTGGAACTATTTTTAGCAGTTATGGATACCCCGTTCTTGCACAAGGGAATGTAAACACGCTAAGCTTTGATATTGATGGGCATGCAAAGCCAGTTGTTCTTACCATTCGAGGCTCTACAGACACACCTACCCATATAAAACTTTACACCTATGAGTTTCATTTTGATCCCGGTGCCTTGGTTTTCCAAACAGACTTTGTCTTCAATCACCAACTGGCCCCAATCGCCTTACAAAATTTATTCTTAAAGTTAACCAGCCGAAACTTTGATGCAAGCATTCATGGAGATATTGGGCTTCAACAACCCTTTGAACAAAGCAGGCTTTCACTCCATACGATTGCTGCATGGGTCCCAATCTCAACATTAGCTTTAATACCCAATCTCACACCGCTACAAAAGCATCTACTCAAAATCCTTCACGGCCAATTTTCAACGGATCTACGGATTCAGGGCTCTATTCAACAGCCTCAGATGGAAGGAGCCGTTAAACTCAATAACCTTGCAATTCAATCTGAAAAGAATGCCGAAGCCTTGGTACAAAATTTACAGGGAATGATCACGTTTTCGGATCGCCAACATATTGGCATTCAAAATTTACAAGGCAACGTGGCCGATAGCCCTGTTATTTTAAACGGTGAATTTGACTTAAAACACAAGTCTTTTCAAGCCAAAACAACGGCCAATAATCTGAATTTAACGAAAATGCGAGAATTGGTTTTAGAATTTTTCCCACAAACCCGATTTTTAAATGAATTGGTACCCAGTGGTCGCCTTGGACTCCAACTCAGAATGCAAGGTGCCTTTCAGAAGCCCACCATTCTGGGAAATGCCGATTTTCACGACATTGGCATCACCACGGTGAAAGAAAATACAAAATTGTTAAGCCAATTTACAGGTTCATTGCATTTTGAGGGGAGCACCTTTACGCTAAAACCGACGCAAGGGCTTTTGGGAAATTCTGCCGTTCAACTTTCTGGGACTTACCAACGCCCCCATTCGAATATTGCGCTTTCGATGCAAAGCAAGCATTTAAATCTCGCGCAAGTCCAACAATTGGTCAGCGATGTTTCTTTGGCCTTCAATCATCCCCTCCCCTGGCTGAATACCCTCAATATATCAGGAGATTCATCGGTTTACTTAAAAGCTTTCGGCACCTTGAAGCAGCCTTCATTTTTAGGGCAGATAATGCTCTCGAAAGTTGCGATTTTAAACACAACAACGAAATTAAACGTTACCAATGTTCATGGTCTTGTTAATTTTAATCCCCAAGCCATTACCATTGAGAAACTCATGGGACAGCTCCAAAACGTTCCCATTGAACTCACTGGGAATTTAACAGGCAGAGGATATCAAAATCTCAATCTGGCGGTAACAGCACCCAATGTTAATTTGGCGTATCTCCAGTCTCAGTTGAAACCTATTTTGCCTTCGATTGCCAATCAGATTGCGCTGCAAGGACGAGGTGATTTCAATTTACAACTGCTGGGTACTCTGAAGCAGCCACTTCCTATTGGTACCATTGCGTTAAGCCATGTGGCGGTAACCTACCCCCAAAAACATATCATATTGCAAAATGTAGGGGGCATTTTGCAAATCGGTAAAGCCTTAATCACATTACAAAACATTCATGGCATTCTCAACGGCATGCCAATTGCACTCAGCGGAACAGCCAATCGTGATTTTAAGAATTATCACTTGGCGTTAAATGCCCAAAATATCGCCATCAAAACCCTGGAAAACGCATTGGGAGATCTTGCCCCCCCCATTGCAGCAAAACTGAAAGAGGCCTCCATTCAGTCTGGGAGTATTACAGCAAAACTTGTCTTTTCACCCACGCTCCCCATTGGTGTTCAGGGGAACGTAATCATCAAAAATCTGTATGCAACCCCGCCTCGCATAAATCTTCCTATTCACGTTTCAGAAGTTTCTTACAACATTGGTACCGGTGAAATTCATCTTCCTAAAGGGGGTCTTGAAGTTGGTGGTGTACACTTTAAAGTAAAAGGACATGCCTCCCCTAAAAGCTATGAGATTACGGTGATTTCACAAAAGATCCCGATTTCCTTTATACGCGATCATCATGCGTTCTTGGAAAAAGTGCTTTCTCAGAAATTACCCACTTTTTATAACACGGCTGGCAACCTCCAAATTCGCGCAAAGTTCAGTTCTGCAATTCAAGAAGCAGCGATTCGCTTTCTACAGGCAGGTGCATCGATGGAGGGACTGAAGTACCCGGTTTATGATATGTCCGGAACCGTTGTTCTGACTTTATCAAAAGGCGTTAAAGCCTATACAGACAATTTAAGCTTTCGATACGGAAACAGCCCTATTGAAATGACATTTGATATTAATGGACTCAAAGATATTTATTTGGAAACCACAGGCACGATTGCCCCCTTGTTGGTCAATGATCTCCTTTTTGCCAATAGTTCGAGCACTATCGCCTTTGCTGCTGTTCCGTTTGATATTAACTTATCTGGGAAACTGGGGCAGCTCTCCGGGAGTGGAATCGGCAACAACCTCAACATGTTTTTAAATTTTAACGTGGCCTCCCTCTTCACCAATCCCAACTTGATAAAGCCTGCTCAGGCTGGGGACACATCATTGAGCCAGGCCACGCTCAGTTCCGTGTTACACTTGGTGGGAGACACCCTAAAAGTTGAGCAAACCCGGTTTAAGGCGGGTAAAAATAGTGGCGTGGTTGTTCAAGGGGCTATTCATCACTTATTTAGCCCCCAAGATAGGGAAATGAAACTTTCATTGATGACCGATCCAGTACTCAATCTGGTTGAAATGGCCAAACAATTAAATAAGCAAATTGGTCAAGGTCTAGCGGGCAATATTGGTGCTAATGTTCAGCTTTCCTATGCCCAAAATCAATTTAATTCTCAAGGACAAATAACCCTGAACCATATCAAAGCCCCGGCCTTAGAGCTTGATGACTTAGATGGCAATATTGTTTTCAAGGGTATAAAAGCCTTTTTGAATGTCGATCATTTCCAAATTCCGGGTGTGGACGTTGGCTTTAATGCCGTTGTTTCAAACTTAACCCAATATCCACTTCCCATTGAAAATTTTAATTTAACCGGAAAAGAATTTATTGTAGCTCTCTACACCGACTGGATCGACAATGTTATTGTGAATAAGATAAAACATGGTTTTTGGGAACAGTTTTTCCCAAGCACTGGGCAAATCGGGAACTTGCCTTATGAAATTAAAAATGGCACTTTGAAGGTTAAAGAAGGCATTATCAATAACCTGATTATTAAAAACTACAGCAGCACAATCAAGGTCTATCCCAACTCCTATTTCGTACTGAACAGAGCCCAAGCCCAATCCGCAGGCGGTACCGTTAAAGGGTACTTCTCTATGAATCCCAGAGACAATAATTTTATGACTGTTCACTTGAAAATCGATAAGATGAAAGCAAACGCTGTATCTCAAATTCTGTTAAACGCCACCAACCAAATTTTTGGGGATTTAAGCGGCACAATTGATTACACAACCGAAGGGAAAACCCCACAAGAACTGCTTTCCAATACAAATGGGTATGCCGATTTAAAAGTTGAAAATGGGAGATTACCTTCTGTTGCCAAAGTTGAGAACCTCTTGGTGGCAGCCAATACGATTTCTGGTGGATTAGCCAACTTAAACTTAAATAGCTTATTCCATCTGGCAGCTCCCTTTAACACCAACTATTTTGCAACTTTAACCGGCACCTTTAAGATGGTGGATGGGATTATTTATACCGACAATATGAAATCCGATGGAAAAAACCTACATTTACAGTTCAGCGGCTTAATTCGGATGGTGGATGGCTATGCCAATTTGTTGGTTCGGGGGCAAATGGATCGAGAAATTGGGGGTATATTAGGCCCCTTGGGTGATGTGAGTGTCGGGCGATTTCTCGGTATCTTCCCTCCATTACGGGAAATTATTAGTCACATCCCAGGCATTGGATTTATTCCAGGGTTTGGTGGCCCCAGAACAAAAGGGGTTGCTTTTGAGGTCAAAATAGTTGGTCCAATGCTCGACCCTGGTTCGGTTCAAAACTTTCAGTGGACACAATAAACCCAACCAACAGTTTAAGTAGCTCTCCTAAAAAATCTTTTGATGTCTCAAATCAGGTATCAGCTTGGCCAGTTCAACCAAGGGGTGTTCGGAAGGGAGTTTTTGGCTCAAAATTTCAAATGCCTGCGCCCCATGAGCTTTTGATTTCTCGGCTTGCCCAAGATAAAGATAAAGCCAGGCCGAATGTAAATAACAAAGCCCAACATTAATATCATGAGGCCCCAATCGTTTTGCGTAAGCTTGTCTTGATTTCTCAAAGCATTTCAGAGCCTTCTTCACTATTCGATATCCGTTTTTATCCGTCCAGAGGAAACCCATCCGAGTACACCTACTCGCATTTTCAAAATGTCTGCCTGCCCGAAACCATAATCCAACCTTTTCATACCACTTCAAAGAAGTTGGGTAGACACCTCGTTCAAAAAGCGTTTTGGTCCGTGGCTCCTCCAAAATAGCGCGACACGACTTAGCAAAAATACCCACATGATCTCTCTGCGGATCCCAGGCGTCTTCTGCACCAAATCGGGGCTGTTGCTTTCCTAATAAGGTAGCTTTCCGGCTGAATTGAATCGGATAGACAGCTCTCACAACAATAGAGTTTCCCTTAGCTGAGTTTAAAGAAGTCATTAAGGAATAAAGTACAACACGTTGGGCAATTTAAAATCTTGCGAATAACTTTTCAGAGGCGTATCCAAATCGGAATACTGGTCCCCAATATTCAAAACAATTTGGTATCCCATTTTTTGAAGAACATGACGTACAGATGTTTTAAATACTGTTGAAGACGCATGCACCGTTCTGGGCTTAAAGAAAAACCCATCCCAAGGGATATCACTAGTTTGCTCCAAAAAACGCAACCCTTGATCCGGAGGTCTACCGGTAATAAACATAACACTAAAACCTCTAGCTTTGGCTTTTTTCAGAAGTTCTAGAACAGACTGATTGTAATGAATTTTTTTATCCCAGGCGAGCCAACTGGCAGGGGTAAACGTTTTATATTGCGCATAGTAGTCCGTGTTATTCAAAAGTGTTTCATCCAAATCGGTAATCACCACTTTATTCGGGCTGGCAGGAATCTTATCTAAATAAGCTTGGGCCTGGTGAACCACGTTGTTAAATTGTTCTTGAAAACATGCGCTTTCAGTTGAATGAATGGCTTCATCCATCTTCGGATTTAAACAGGCCCCATAAACCATTTGGCTTGGTTGGCAAGGTGGAATTGGCAGCGACGGAAGGCTACAAGCCATGACCGGATTATTGGCTAAAATTAAAAAACTCCAGAGACTACAAAGCGTCCAAAACAATTGTTTCAACATCATTATTTACTCCAGTTTGCTTTTGGATTATAGCAAACCCAAGTGTTTTCCGCATTTTTCGATGAACATAGAATGGAGAGGTTTAACTTCTATTCGAAACTGATTTAGAGCCCTAAGAAATCCGGTCCTGAGCCTTCTTCAGTAGGATTTACTCTTAAATTGGCTTCTGGGCAAACAATTTCACAGGTACGGCACTGAATACAATTTTCTAAAGACATCCCATGTTTACGGGCGCCTTCAATCTCATCAACCCGGTGAACTTCAGCGGTACAATCGGAAACACATGGCGTTGATTTACCAATGGCATCATACGTATCAATGCATTGCATACATGTGGCGGCTTCAAATTCATCAATGTGATGATTTTCTTCATGATATTTGGTGGAGGCATAAAAAACGGCATCCGGTCGGGAATAAATCGTATCTTTACGGTAATGTGTATCCTCATCCAAAGCGGGAGGCGTAAAATCAGGTTTAATGTGTTCCCGACAAGGCTTATAGGCGAGGGGACCTAAATCCCGTTTACCATCAAACAAGGACTTCACCCGGAGACCATCAAAAGGTGCCGTTAAGGGATGGGATAACCCTACTTTTAACATGCCCATAAAGGGGCTACCCGTATCGATGGATTTACTGACAGTCGGTAAATACTCACCCAGCAACCTGGGATTTTCCATGAAGGCATACCGAAAATAACGGCTCTCGTACAGATCCTTCATTACAAAAGTACCTTGGAGATTTTTCTGGTATTGGTTTAATTTTTCTTGTGAGAAATTGCCTTCTTTGAAGGCTTCATGCAAGACTAAAGCTGCTTGATAGCCACATTCCATAGCCATATCAACCCCAGCAAGACGTCTGGCATTCAAGACACCCAAAGCATCCCCTGCGAGCATAGCCCCATTTACGGCAAATTTAGAGGGTAAAGAATAATAGCCACCTTCTGGCAATAACGCCGCCCCATATTTAATTAAACGGCCTTCTCGGATCATCTCCTGGATCCATGGGTGTTTTTTATATTCCTGTAATTGCTGTTGCGGGTTAATATTGGGGTTGGGGCTATCCAAACTAATAATCAGCCCGATGGTCAGGCGATTATTCTTCATCCCATAGACAAACCCACCGCCAAACGTACCATCTAAAAGCGGGTATCCCATGGTATGCCAGACTTTATTACGATAATCACCAGGCACTTCCCATAGTTCTTTAACACCCACTGACCACATTTGGGGATTTTGTCGAAGGTCAAATTTTTGAATGAGATCCTGAGAGAGAAAGCCTTTGTCACCGAATACAGTAACATCTGCGTATACATAATCATCATCAGGACGTTCTGTATGACTGACTCGAACCCCAATAACCTTGTTATTCCCATCATAAATAATTTCGTGAGCTGAGAAGCCTGGAAAGAAGTCAATGGTGACATTGGGTACATCTTTGATCACTTCTTTTAATTGGTTGGCCATCCAGCTAACCACATAGCTTAAGGTTAAAACAAAATAACCTTCTTTTTTAAACTCATCCGGCATCAGGGGCCGAGGTACATCCCATTTTTTGTGAGCTCCCATGACCGAAAAGAAGCTTTCATCGCAAACCCCTTCAATGGGAAACCCAAGTTCTTCGTAGTTTGGAAAGAGTTTTTTGATGACATGGGGATTTGAAATCGCCCCACTAACAATATGGCCACCAAATTCACGCGCTTTCTCCAAAATGGCAATGGAAAGTTTCTGATTACTTTCCTTGGCCAGTGCAACTAATTTATGCGCCAGTGCAAGGTTGGACGGACTGCCACCAACCAGCAGCAAATTATATTTAATTTGATCCGTATCAGACAATGGAACTTACCTCTTTGGTGGACGATGTATTACTGTTCTTTTTTAATTGGCGAATCATCTCAGGAATCACCTGATACAGATCGCCAACAATGCCATGATGGGCAAATTTAAAAATCGGGGCATCAGGATCTTTGTTAATAGCAATGATTAAATCTGAATTCTGCATCCCTACCCGGTGCTGGATGGCACCAGAAATGCCACAGGCGATATAAACTTTTGGTCGAACTGTTTTGCCGGTTTGTCCAACTTGATGAACATACGGAACCCAACCACAATCAACCACTTTACGGGATGCACCAACCGCCGCATTGTCAAAGCAAGCCGCCAGTTGATTCAAGAGTTCAAAGCCGTCCGGTCCACCCAGCCCATAACCGCCGCTAACAATCACATCCGCCTGGGTTAAATTGACACCTTTGTTGACTTCCCGGAAGGTTTCTTCTACCACCAACCGGTAATCTTCCTGTAACAAGTTTACGGGAATGGGAATAATTTCCCCATGACGCTCCCAATCCAGTTTTAAGGGAATCATCACACCAGGTCGGGTTGTTGCCATCTGGGGGTTTTTCCAAGGACCTAAAATCCGAGCTTTCAGACTCTCTCCAAAGCTGGGACGAATGGCATATAAACAATTCGCATAGAGCCCGATTTTGCTAGGATCAGACCCGCCTTTATGTTCGTAAGGACCGATATCTAGCTCGGTTGTATCTGCCGTTAACCCTGTTGTAAAGTGAGCTGCAATCCGAGGCGCCAAATCCCGGCCAGTTGTTGTTGACCCCAACAGCATGGTATGGGGTTCCACCTCCATTTGTTCCAGCCAGTTGCAGATAACACGACGATAGGGCAAGGTTCGATATTGTTCTAAATCAGGATGATCGGCAACATAAACTTTATCTGCACCTTGAGCTATAATGGTTTTTGGAATATCGCCTAAATTGTACCCCAAAACAATCGCACTAAGAGGACGTTCCAGTTTATCCGCCAATTGACGACCTGCTCCCAAAAGCTCTAAGCCTACCGGCTGCAATTCACCCAAACATTGTTCAATATAAACCAATACTTCCCCAATGGGTTGTGAAGCATTAATTGGAATGGCCTGGTTTGGAGATTCTTCCGTCATTGTTTTGCAAACTCCTTGATATTGGTGCAGTCCATAATCTCTTTAATGAGAATATCTGCCGATTTTCCTTGATGCATGGTGCATTGGCCACCAATCTGCCCCACTTTATCTGTATGCGCAACAATGGTAGGTGACCCCTTTAAGCCACAAAGCTCAGGATCTGCGTTGACATCATCTAACGTAATAGTATGGATGTACTGGTTCTTAAGGGCCTCATCTCGTAAAAGTTCTTGTGCAAGACGAGCACCACGGATAGTTTTGTACTCCAGGGTGTGATAGGCATTGGCAACAGTCACCAATGCAGGAAGCTCCGTAATGACATCCTGGTGTCCCCCTTCAATAATCCGACGCGCATGAAGTTTGCCGTTTTGAATCGAAAAACCTTCACAATAGGTTACTTGGGATAAATCCAACCGCTCTGCAATTTGAGGCCCAACTTGCGCCGTATCCCCATCAGTGGTTTGGAGTCCCGTAAAAAGCAAATCAAATTTACCAAGATACAAAATGCATTTGTGCAAGGCATAAGCTGTTGCCAAGGTATCCGATGCCGCCAAGCGCCGATCTGACAGTAAATATCCTTGATCTGCGCCATGTTCAATGGCCTCTAAAAGAATTTCAACGGCAGGTGGTGGCCCCATAGACAATGCAGTAACCTTTCCACCATATGTTTTCTTGACATGCAATGCTGCTTGAAGGGCATATCGGTCAAAAGGATTCAACATTCTTTTTGCTCGAGCCCTGTCTATTGTTCCATCAGGGTTAAGCCCTGCTTTAGAAGTAGTATCTGGAACTTGCTTGATTAAGACAATAATGTCAGTAATTCCTGACACGAACAATATCCTCCAAGTTATCGGCGAGGGAACGCATTGGCCATAGCAATTACGAATGTTAACACTGAATATTATACCGACATTCGTCTTTGATTACACTATATTACCAACTTTACGGAAGCAGTAACGATTTTTCAAGCAAAATTTTTATAAAAGGATGAGGTTCTTAAGCATTTTGTGCAGAATACACTAACTCTTTTTTATTTTCATTAAACAAATTTTTTAAAAGCAAACGCCTCAATAGGAAATTCCAGATAAACTAGCAAAGAATCAGGTGATCACACGCTCTTTAAAGTTCATAAAAGCCATTAGACAAAGCAAGTACTGGAAACGAGCTGTTTCATTTCAGCAACAGCAGGTCCTAAGCCCTTAAAAATGGCTTTGGCAATAATATTGTGTCCAATATTCAATTCAATTAATCCTGGGATTTCTAGAACGGGTCTCACATTGGAGTATGTTAAACCATGCCCGGCATTTACTTTTATGCCCAGTTCCTGGCAATAACGACCGGCATCCATAAGACGTTTAAGAGTCAGTCCTGTTCGTTCTTGATCATTCTTTAAAACAGCCTGCGCATATTCGCCAGTATGTAATTCAACAATCGGCGCACCCACTTCTTGAGAAGCTTGTATTTGCATTGAATTAGGATCAATGAAGAGGCTCACTTCAATACCAGCAGTAACAAGCTGATGAATTTTCGATTTTAAGTCTTCTGTAAAGCGAATAACGTCTAATCCCCCCTCAGTGGTTAATTCCTCACGGCGCTCAGGGACCAACGTGACCATATTCGGCTTTACTTGTAAAGCAATTTCCACCATCTCTACGGTAGCCGCCATCTCTAAATTCAGGCGGGTTTGAATTTTTTGACGAAGCTGCCAGATATCTTCGTCTTTCATATGCCGACGATCTTCTCTTAAATGTGCCGTAATCCCATCTGCCCCATATTGCTCGGCAACCAAAGCGGCTTCTATGGGATCCGGCTCGCTCTCACCACGGGCATTCCGCAACGTTGCCACATGATCAATATTGACACCTAAAAGAACCATTTATTCGACCAATCTAAAAAGTTACTTTACAATATTAAGAAAATATTAAGACCCTTATCTGCCAGCAGGAATAACCCTGCAGCTAAAGCATACCCTGAACATAGCAAGAGAAAAAGTCGTGATTTATCATTCACAAGATATGCAAATCAGCCAAAACTTCCCCCAATTTTGTAACGATCCATGTGATTCATGTTGAGCCCGTATAAGTTTTTTGTTAAACTTTCGCAAAGTTATTCAGTTGTTTTTGCTCGGCGAGAATCAATGGTGACACCAAGAACCTCTATGCACCAAAAACAACGGCCCGAGCCCCTATTTGTTAGCGATTTGGAGAAGAGGTAGTGAGTTGGAATAGAAGCGCAAAGCGGTGGTTTTACACACAACATTGGTTTATCAATTTAAGTTTACTCGTCATCACGATATTGGCGCTCTCAAATATAAATTTACCCGCCGCACTGGCCACACCAGCCTTAGCACAGAATGATATCAATACGACCATTCAAAACAATCCCAATTCTTCAAAAGGCAAAACAGCCGACGATTTTATTCAAGAAATTTTTGCTTCGCCCGTTCCCCATAATGTTCCACCAGCAGAGGCAGCTGTTGAAAAACCGACTTCAACCATTAAATCTGTAGAAACGCCAGCGGACACGCAAAAATTAGAAATGGCAACAAGCAGACTCGCTAAATACAGTAGAATGTCATTTATGAACCCGAGAGAATTACTTTGGCCAATGCGGGGTGGCTATATCTCATCCCGTTTTGGAATGCGATGGGGGAGAATGCATCGAGGCACCGATATTGCAGCCCCAATGGGTACACCCATATTAGCAGCAGCAGGCGGAAAAGTAATTTTTGTAGGCTGGGAACAGGGCTATGGAAAACTCATTATCCTGGATAATGGCCATGGCGTAAAAACAAAATACGGCCATTGCTCTGCGTTCCTGGTTAAAAAAGGTGAATTGGTCCATCAAGGGGATATTATCGGAAAAGTTGGCCGTACCGGTGATGCAACAGGCCCTCATCTTCATTTTGAGGTTATTCGGGAAGGAATCGCCACAAATCCGGAAAAATACCTTCATAGATGGCGCTAGAAGATGAGCCTTTATTTTAAAGAATCCAATTCATTCGATTAAAGCCACTCGATATGGCTATTTCATCTTTATAGACTCCTTTGTATAATGTGTAGTTTAGAAGCCGTGAGATCTAACGCACATCCCTATGAAAAAAGAAGTAGACATACTGAACTATTACGATATCCTTGAAATCTCGCCGAATGCCAGCAATGAGGTACTGAAAAAAGCGTATCACTCGTTGGCGCAGAAATATGATCCTCAAAAATTCAACTCCAGTTACAAACAATATGCAAGTCAACAAACCAAACTTCTGAATGAGGCTTATCGTATCCTGTCAGATCCCCAAGAACGCCGTCGTTTTGATGTTAAACTGGCAGAATCTACCCGAATTACACCCCAATATTCGAATAACATCTTCTTTTTAACCCTAAAAGTTCTCATCGTTGCTACGGTTGTATTTTTTATAGGCTGGTATGCATTAACCACTTATCAAACGGCTGCAATTTCCCCAACGACAAAAGTGATTATGCTGGTTTTGATGATCCTGTTTCTCTTCATTTTATTTCGGAACAAAATTTTTAATCCCCCCAAGAGGCCGTAAATTGAAAAAACTGCTTTTCTCCTATTCACTAAAGTCATGAAGATTCAAGACTTAAAACGGTGGCTCGATGAAGAATTGTCGAGAATTATTCAGGACCCTCTCCAAAGGGCTACAGAAAGGAATCTGTGCATCAGCCATTATCTAGAGCTGCCAATTGAGACGCTTTATACCGATCCAACCTATGAAGTTCCGGCTGCACAATACCAAAAGCTCCAAGAAGAGCTTCAAGAAAGAATCGAAAAACGCATTCCCATCCAATATCTTCTCGGAAAAACCTCTTTTTATAGACTTTCTCTTAAAGTGACGCCCCAGGTTTTAATTCCCCGTCCAGAAACAGAGTTACTCGTTGAAAAAGGGCTTGAAATTTGTCAATCTCATCATTATCAACGGGTCCTCGATCTCGGGACTGGCTCGGGGTGTATTGCGATTTGCCTGAAAAAATTTTTTCCGGTATTAGAGGTGACAGCCACTGAACAATCCCAAGAGGCACTTGTCGTTGCGCAAGAAAACGCTCAAGTGCAACAAGCAGAGATTCGTTTTCTACAAGGCAATTGGTTTGAACCCATTGGCGAAGAAAAGTTCGATTTGATTATCTCCAATCCGCCTTATATTTCGAGGGCTGATGAGGAGACCTTGTCGCCTGAAGTCCTTAATGAGCCCAAAGCTGCATTGTTTTCGATTGGCGATCCTTTAATGCTTTATGATTCACTGATTGCGAGTGCGAAACAACATCTATCTCCAAGAGGAAGCTTTTTATTTGAAATTGGCATTGGTCAGGCTGAAAAAATTTGCGAAAGCGCAAGGCAACATGGTTTTTTCACTGAAGTCTACCGTGATTATAATCAGCTTCCGCGCATTATTTGGGGACATGTGACAAGCCCAAAACCGGCTGATCAATTAGATGAAACAAGAAATCAAAGCTGTTAATGGGCCGTTCAATCCGATGATGCCAGTGATAGGCTAAGAATCGGTGCGCCTTTATGGCATTTTCAAAATACGCTTCATTTTCAGGCATTCCGAAAAGCTGAAGCGTTTTCGATGACACATTGACTCGGTGGGGATCTTTCAAATGAGACTCACAATGGGAACAAATGAAGCCGCCCAATGAAAAAAAGAACGGATAGTAAGGAGAATGGTCCAAATCCAGCACCTGCTCACAGGATGCGCATCGTGTAAAATCCAAAAAATAGCCCGCAATCTTTAACATTTCCTTGTGAAAATCAATCGAAGATGGAATCCATGAAAGCTCTGGATTATCCAAGTTCCTTAAGGTTAATGCTAAGAGATCATAAATAACCTGACTATCCGGATCTGCCTCACGCCCCAGCAAACGAACAATATCCGTGCAAACCGTCCCAACGGCAAGGCATTCTATATCCTGCCGCAGGAGATTAAAAGATTCAACCCGTTGATAGTGACAGACTGTATGAAGATTTTTCCCTTCTGCCAGATAAATATGATTTAAGGTTAATGCCCCACATGCGCCAGCAAGCTTACTGGTTGGTTTCTTAACCCCTTTAGCGATGGCCCTTAATTCACCAAATTGCGCACTGTAGAACGTTACAATTTGATCAGCTTCCCGAAAGGGGGTTGCTTTAAGACAAATCGCCAGTGTATCAAATGTTGTCATACAATTATTGTAGCGTGCCGAGGGGCAGAATCCAAAAAGTTTTATGGCAACTCAAATTGACACCGATAGACGATTTCCGCAATGTTTATCCCCCCTAACTCAAATAGATTTTCATGGGGTCCTCTAAGCAGAGGGTCCCTCAATTCAACAAGCCGCTTTACAATATTAAAAGAGTTGATTTAATCAAGGATGGAGAAAATTATCCATGTTAATGGAAGAGTTGCTTGCAGATGCCCTAGCCAGGGGAACAAGTGACATTCATCTTTCTGCTGGAGCCTCACCCACGTTTCGGATTAACGGCAAATTGATTCGCGCCGAATATCCGCCACTGACGCAAGAACAATCTCAACAGCTCATTTTCAGTATTCTCACTAATGATCAGCGACGCACCCTAGAACAAAACTGGGAGCTCGATTTTTCATACGGGATTCAAGGATTGGGACGTTTTCGGGTAAACGTTTATAAATCACGCAACAGCTATGCTGCAGCCCTTCGTTCCATTACGGTGAATGTCCCTGCAATTGAAGATTTAGGACTACCCCCTGTGGTTAAAGAAATCTCTGCCAAGCCTCGCGGACTTATTTTGGTAACCGGCGCAACGGGAAGCGGAAAATCCACCACATTGGCAGCCATGATCAATTGGATTAATGAGAATTCAGCAGAGCACATCTTAACCATTGAAGATCCCATTGAATTTCTACACCAATCTAAGAAAAGTATCGTTCACCAGAGAGAATTGGGGCAAGACACACGAAGTTTTGCCAATGCCCTAAAATCAGCACTACGTGAAGATCCTGATGTTATCCTTGTTGGTGAGATGCGAGACTTAGAAACCATAGCCCTTGCCATTACTGCGGCTGAAACAGGCCACTTGGTGATGGGAACACTCCACACATCTAGTGCTATCCAAACCGTTGACCGGATTGTGGACGTGTTTCCACCAGAACAACAGCATCAAATCCGGGTTCAGCTTTCCAGCAGCTTAGTCGCCGTTTTTTCACAAGCACTCGTCCCCAAAGTCAACGAAATGAAGGAACGGTGTGGTCGCGTGATGGCCCAGGAGATCATGATTGTGACACCTGCAATGGCAAACATGATACGGGAAGGTAAAACCGCTCAAATGTATTCTTCCATTCAAACGGGAACGTCATTGGGTATGCAAACTCTAGAAATGTCCCTTCGTGACCTTTATCAACAGGGAAAAGTACTCTACGAAGACATTATGGGAAAAACAAGCCGTCCCGAAGATTTAAGAAGAATGTTAGACACCATTGGAGCACCAGTGGGCAGTGCTGGACGAGGTTAGTCAATATCTGGAATACCTGGAACTTGAGCGGGGATATTCCGCCAATACCTTAAAAGCGTATGAACACGATATTCTGGAATACCTGACCTTTCTTGAAACACAACCAGAGTTGCTGACCAGCCGACGAATGGTTAATGGCTATTTGCGGCTACTTCGAGAAAACGGGAATGTCACCACCACTGTTATTCGAAAAATCAGTAGTATCAAAGGGTTTTATGGTTGGCTGTCACAACAAAACCAAGCTGTCGAAAATCCCTTTGAATTTCTAGATCTCCCAAGAAGAACCAAGGCACTACCCAAAATCCTCTCTGTTAGTGAAGTTCAACAGATTTTGGAGTCTCCTAACTTATCTTTAGCCGAAAAAGTTAGCTTAGAACTCCTTTATGCTTGTGGTTTAAGGGTTTCAGAGCTGATTACCCTTACCCAAGAACAAGTTTTTCTAGATGCCGGATATCTTCGCTGTATCGGAAAAGGGGGCAAAGAACGCCTCATTCCCATGGGTAATATTACCACTGCCCTTATTGCTTCCTATTTAGATTGTTTTTCAGAATCGTCTTCCAAGAATGCAGTTCTGCTCTACCGGCAAGACCAAAAACCCTTTACCCGGTTTGATATCTGGCGGCTTTTAAAAGCAGTGGGAGAGGGCATCGGCAAACCAAGTATCTCTCCACATACATTACGCCACAGCTTTGCAACGCATTTATTGGAAAATGGCGCCGATTTACGCGTAGTTCAAGAACTCCTTGGACATAGTGATATCTCAACCACACAAATTTATACGCAAGTCAGCAAAAAACATATCCGAAATGCCTACCAACGTGCCTTTATGCAAGCCGAATAAATTATTTAAGATACGTTAATTCAGTAAACACAATACCCACCTCACGCAAAAGAAATTTAAGGTAAAATCTTCGGTTTTTTATTTTTTCATTTATTTTTTTATTCTCAATTTCATTTCCATATAGATCAGGAAAACAATGCGTGATGGGCTTGAAAAGCCCATCGATTGTACCCACAAAAAAAATTTGATACTATTTTAAATAAGTTCAATTTTGACTCCAAATGACGTTGATTGAGTGGGTGTCTTTATAAATGGGTTTATCTACTTCTCCAAGGTTGCTTTCCCAGTTAAATGTAATTTCAAAAATAGCCAGTTTAATTTCAGTTGCAATCGGCGGGGTTACCATTCTGGGTTGGATTTTTAATATTCCTTCACTCAAAAGTATTCTTCCCGAATGGATTGCAATGGCCACCAATACAGCCATTTGCTTCCTTTTCCTAGGTATTGTTTTATGGATTGTTCAACAAAAACAGACCTCTGGCTTAAGTCAGAAAGTGGCTTATTCCCTAATTATGGTTGTGGCTTTACTCGGCATACTCAATTTAATTGAATATATTGCTGGACTCAATATTGGTATTGATCAACTGATTTTTAAAGAAGCACTCACTGAGGCAGGCTCTCTGGCTCCAAACCGAATGGCGTTAACCACCGCTTTAGACTTTATTTTGCTGAGTTTTGCGCTTTATATTTTTAATTCAAAACGAATTGCACTCTACAAAACAGCCCAGATTGTGTCTATTGTTGCTTTTTTAATAGGTCTTCTAACGTTAATTGTTTATATTTATGGGGTAGCCCCCAACTTTGATGGATTGGCATTTTATACGCAAATGGCTATAAACACAGCATGTTGTTTTATGATACTAAGCCTTGGCGTTTTACTGGTGAAACCAGAAGTTGGTTTTGTTCAGATTTTAACAACAGAGAGCCTCGCTGGTATTTTAATCCGGCGAATGCTCCCAATGATGTTTCTAATTACTATCTTTCTAGAATGGCTTATTCTTTGGGGAGAGCAACAGAAACTTTACGATGCCCGCTTTGGAATCTGCCTATTCGTTTTTTTGAGTCTTGGACTTTTATCTTTGCTAATTGTCCTAACTTCTGGCTCCATTTATCGGATTGAAAAACAGCGAGAGCATGCTCAAAGCGCATTAAAAGAAGCTGAAAATGAAATTGATCGGGCCGTAATGGCCAATTTACGAAAAGATGAATCTTTAGCCAATACATCTCATGAGCTTAGAAGCCCATTGCAAGGAATTATTGCAGGGTCGAGTATGTTGCTTCAAGAATTTTTTGGGCCTTTAAATGACAAACAAAAAGAATATCTTGGCATTATAAAAAACAGCGGTGAGCACTTACTCCAACTCATTAATGATCTTCTGGATATTGCCAAGATTGATGCCGGAAAGCTTACCATTGATATCAAAGAAATTAATCTTCAATCCTTTATTGAAGAAACATTCAAAATGGTTGAGCCCTTGGGATCTGAAAAAAATCAAATGTTAATCGTTCAACAGGAGAAAAATTTGCCGGTTACCTTTCAAAGTGATCCGGTTCGATTAAAACAGATTTTGTGTAATTTGATATCGAATGCCATTAAGTTTACACCGGAAGAAAAACTTATCTCATTGCGTTGTTTCCTCGAAGAACCAACCACTCTCGTATTTGTCGTAATAGATGAAGGCCCAGGTATTTCTGAATCGGACCTGGAAAAAATATTCAAACCCTACGAACAAGGTGATCAAGTAACTTTAACCAGTATAAAAGGTACTGGTTTAGGATTATTCCTGGTTCAAAAGCTTGTTCATTTACTCAACGGAAACATACAGGTTCAAAGTCAAGTAGGCCAAGGGAGTCAATTTTCTGTCTCCCTTCCGCTGTCTCATTAAAAAAGCTTTAACTTCTGAGCCATAAAAGCCGCTTGATTACGGTTTGACACGTTCAATTTTTTATAAATATTGGCAAGATGATTTCTGACCGTTGTCTCAGTAATCGCCAGATTTTCACCAATCTCGTGATTTGTTAACCCTTGTAAGATAAATTTCATAATTTCCATTTCTCGTTGAGTCAACAAACCATCATTTTTAACCTCCACAGAAGCGGATGTTTGATTGTTTGAATCTTGATCCCATTGCGTCCGCCTCAAAAGTGCTTCCATCTGGGCTAATAAAACACCGGGGGTAACCGGCTTGGTCATATAAAGATCTGCACCACGCCGCAAACCCGTAATCATCGATTGCTCTGTGTCATGACTCGTTAACATAATGACCAGAATATTCGGACAATCTTCACCTTCTCGGATGGCCTTTAAAACAGCCCAACCATCCATCTTGGGAAGTTGTATATCCAAAACCACCAAATCATAGATTATGTTGGGTTTTAAAAGAGCCTGAAGTCCCATAAACCCATCGATTGCAATATCAACCTGATAGCCGTAACTTAAAAGAATGTCTTGAATGATCTGAGGTTCATCATCAATCAATAAAATTTTGTTCATTCGTCCCATATTTCCCTTAACGCAACAAAAATAAGCTTCTTCAGTTGTTTTACTCATTCATCAGCTTTTTGAGTGAATCTGTGTTATCTGATTAAAATGTACTATAAACCTGAAGCATCTGAATGATATTGAATTTACCTGATTTATGTAATGATATAGAAGTAGAGATAGGCCCCATTATACAGAGAACATTCCCAGAAAGACAGGCTTATAAATGTGAGGGAGAAGAAGCCTTCCCGGAGATTGGCTCTATAGTAGATATCTATTATTTTTTCATCAACAGCGTCACCATAAATTATTGACATTGAAGGAACAAACGCATGACTGCCAAAACTGTCTTAATCACTGAAGATGACCCTACCAATTTAAGCATTATGCAAGATTTACTACTTATGCAGGGTGTTAGCCCAATCACTGCCAAACTGCTGCAAGAGGCAAAAACAAAAATTCATGAAGGCAGCCACCTGGATTTAGCCATTCTGGATGTCAATTTGCCAGATGGCCTGGGAACGACATTAATCCCTTTATTAAAAGAGAAATATCCAGCCATTGGAATTTTCGTGGTGAGTAGCATTGAGCATCATGAATTAGCCGCCCTTATTGGAGAAAACACCATTGATATGTTCCTCCAAAAACCTTTTGAACCGCAGCATTTTGTTCAGGAAGTAACCAAACGCCTTTCAGCATAAATTTGATAAAATTATTTTTAATTTAGAGGCTGACTCTCTTGCAGGTTCAGCCTCTAACACATGATGAAATATTCTTTTTGAATGAAATCTTTTGTAATTAGGGCCTTTCGAATAATTTGATGAAAATGTACTAGAGATTCATGTGATTTTATCCATCTATTAAAGTGTAAGGCACTCCGAGATCATTATTAGAAACAGTGATTGTGTGAGTAATCAAAGAGATTGAAAGGAGCCGCCATGGATATCACATATTATAAATTGGCTGATATTTTCTTCAAAAAATATGGTTATGACAAATCCAAATTTATTTTACCGAAAGTGCCCTATGTTGATTCTTTCGGATATCGTCAAGCGATGGATTTTGCAATTGTTTCTCAAGATCCCAGCATCCCGAAAGTGGCGATTTTAATCATTCCCAAAAAGAAAAAAAGAAGTAAAGAAGGAAAAATCGCACTGGAAAACTTAGTAAGAGCACTCAAAGGGCAAGATTGGGTTCCCCTTGTACTCACCCCCGAAGATCTTTTTTGCCGTTCCCATTTTATTGTTCAAGAATTTGAGAAAATTTACACATCCCAGTCCTCCACTCCAAAAGCAAAAAAGACCAAAAAGAAAAATCCAATCAGTTTGATCGGGTTATTCTTTGGTGGTCAAAAAGCTCTGAGAAAACAAGCGGTCTAACATATCAGCCATATTTGGTAAGGTTTTAACACCTGAGCCCTTTAAACACTTTTTGAGGCCAAAGATTCTGTGGCGTTGTATTTCCAGATCTCA
Organism: Vampirovibrionales bacterium; assembly: GCA_025449835.1. Taxonomy (GTDB): domain Bacteria; phylum Cyanobacteriota; class Vampirovibrionia; order Vampirovibrionales; family JAGQHJ01; genus JANWIO01. The sequence goes on along the minus strand of JANWIO010000099.1, from coordinate 3,856 downwards.
TAAAGCCCTTGCAAGGTTAAATCAGAGGCGACATTAATCTTTGATATTTCAAACGACACCATTTCTGAAACCGGCTGGGCATATCCGCCAGTAAAAACAAAGGTTACCTGAGACAGGGGCCAGCCAGCTTGTAGTAACAGATTTCCCACAATTTCTAAAATTAATCCTTTATAGCCATAATGCAAACCATTTTCAAGGCAGGCTTGTGTCGACAAACCCGGTGTTTCATGAGGCTTTGTAAAAACATCCACTTCAAATAATTGGGCTGCATGATTGGATGCCAAGAGCGATTGAAATTTTTTCGGGCCAGGTGCAATGGCGCCACCCAGATACAGGCCATTAGGTTCAACCATGTCAAAAGTTGCGGTTGTGCCAAAGTCACAAACCATGAGTTTTTGATTAAGATAATGCGTGTATCCGCCCACAATATTGGCCACCCGATCGGTCCCTAACTGCTGAGGCGCATACTGAGAAAAATCCATTGAGCCGTAGGTCAGGGATTGTAATGTTTCTCGCTCTAACCAAACAATGGGACATTGTGTAAATACAGTTTGCAACGTTTTTTCCATCACCAATTTAACGGCTGGAACCACGGAAGAAACCACAATACCATCCATTGTATAATTTTCGGAAGCATTTCCCTGAATTTCTTGGGTCAGTGCCTCGAAATCCTCTTTTTCCGTGGGAAAAACTTCAATTTCACTGAGGATTTCTCCGATAAAACAACCCATTTTGGTAAAGCTGTTTCCAATATCAATGGCTAAAACTTTAGGTAAAACAGTCATTCTCCGATCCGATAGGCTACACTCTAAATTGATTTTTTAAGTGTACCAGAACCAGCCTTAAAATCGAGAAAGAAGAAAAAACGATTCTATTTCTTCGCAGAACCAGGCACTTTAAAAGTACTATTTTTCATGAGAGCAATCCCATTGGGAGGGAGTTTAGCCAGTGCCGGTGAAAGCTTCAGAGCAGGACAATGTTTGTGAAACGCTAGTATTAAATGCGACACATAAATAGGCCCATAAGCTCTTAGTGTTTTATATTCCTGAATAGCGCTTTGAAAATTTCCCATTTGGCAATAACTTAAGGCCAAATTGTAATGCCCCAGGGCGTAGTGGGGATTTATGGAAAGTGCTTTCTCAAAATAGGCGTTGGATTTTGTCCAGTTTTTTTGTTGTTGATAGCAAATTCCCAGATCATTCAACGCTGCCGTATTTTTGGGGTCTTGTTTTACCACTTCAGTAAGGTCCTGGATCGCCAAGTCCGTCTTTTTGGCAAAAAGCTCCTGGATTCCCTTCTGAAGCATTGTGTTAATCTTAACAGAATTGGCGGTGGATTGGGTCATCAAGGTCCGTGTTGAAACAATGTGTGTATCCGATAATTTTTGCGGGGTTAACACATTCACATCCTGCATAAAAGCCTTAAATTCCCAAACCAATAACAGAACAACCACCACAAATCCGAGAAAAAGCGTTTTATTTATCAAATTTTTATTCACTGCCTGGGACTCATCAATCTACCGTTTGCTTAAACATTTTAAACGACTTTCATCAAAAAACCAATGCGTTTTCAACGTTTCAAGCATACCAAACAGCATTATTTTGTTCCCGAAGGAGAACCATGATGATGCGAGAGAAAACTTCCTTTTGGCGGCATTTTAGCCAATGCAGGCGGAAGCTTCAGAGCGGGGCAACGTTTTTGAAAGGTTTGTTTTAAGTGCTGCGCATAATAGGGAGCATAAGAGATGATATTTTTATACTCCTGAATCGCTTTTGGAAAATCACCCATGTCGCAATAATTAAAGGCCAAATTATAGCGAGCCAATGCAAATTTGGGCTTTATGGAAATAACTTTTTGATAGGCCTCATTGGATTTTTGCCAGTTTTTTTGCTCATGGTAGCAAACACCCAAATCAATCCAAGCGGGAATATTATTCGGCTCTTGCTTTAACAATGCCGTAAAATCTTGAATGGCCAAATCTATTTTTTTAGCTCTGATATCCCGAATGCCTTTTTGAAGCGCTACATTAATTTTCAGATCATGGGCCTCGGCTTTCGTCATATAACGATAAGGGGAAACAATCTGCATCGTGGATATTTTGTGAGGAGCGAACAGATCGGCATGTTGTATAAATGTCTTAATTCCCCACACCACTAACACAACACCAGCCAACCACACCAGAAAAAGCATTTTAACAATCCAATTTTTTTTCACTGCCCAGGACTCATCTATCTACCATTTGCTTAAACATTCTAAACGACTTTCAGCAAAAATCCAATCCATTTTCTGTTTCGTTAAAGGGTATTGCTAAATAAGAATAGATCTATCTGTAATGAGGGTCCGTTCCCTCCCCTCAAACACCCCTCCCTGATTAGTTTTGAAGGGCTTCGACCTTCACCATTTTTTTCTCCAATGTATCCTTATTATGCAATACTCGTTGAAGCCATATTCAACGCAATTCCTAGTTACAAGGTGAATTCGTAACGGTATAAACCTCACCACCACCGCCGGGATTAGGTGCACTGGAAATTTGTGCATCTATAAGAAAAGGCGTTGGCGAAGCGCAATAAGTAGGGGTCATAGTACCGCCACCGCCATTATCGCCAGTTGCTTGAAGATTCCAACAAGAACCGGGCGTTGGTGTTGCTGTTGGCAGGGTAAAACCAGCTGTATTGGTAGCATCTGTTGGCATACCTGCCTGCAAATGAAATATTGTATGGGGAAGCGTGCAGCTATTGCTGGATATCATATCTGTAATGATAGGATAATATTTTTGCCCTGCAGGGAGACAAATTGCATGGGCATAATTGTCATTACTATCCTCAATCGGAGATATCCCAGACTGAACCAGGTTGCCATTGGTATCATAGATGAGATATCGAATCGTAGCATTCGGATCTGAACAAGAATTCGTTCCATCCGTCACTTGGAGACTACCGATACAATGCCAGTCCACGCCATAATAACCAGGAGGGCAATTACTAGTATCAGAAGTACACGCAGTACTCCCCCCCGAAGGGCAAGGTGAGGTAGCCGTGTAAGAGGTCGGGGTAGGGGCATATTGAATCTGAACCTCAGCTTGTGAGAGGTAAGGGTCTGGCGACGGACATGCCTGCCCTTGTCCTATCAAGGAAACAGCGCCACTCGTAAACTGGGTTTGAGGGGCTGGCGCCGGCAAGGTAAAGGGAGCCGTATTGGTGGGGGCGCCGGTCGCCATCGGCGTATCCATATGGTATACGGAACCACTGGATATCATGTCGGTAATAACAGGGTAATAGGTACCTGCTGGCAGACAAAAGGCATATGCCTGACCACTGTTCACGGGTGAGACCCCAGAATAAGCAAGAGAACCCGTGGAATCATATATTTGATAAGCAACAGAAGCACCGGTATCCATCCCTCCTGGTGGGTTTGGGAGGGAAGCGTACCCATTACAAAACCAACCTACCTTATACTCACCAGGAGGGCAGGGAGATGAACCAATAATCGGGCCATTGCCAACGGGGGACCCGCCGCCTGTGGAGGGGCAATATCCAGGGGCCGTGTAGCTGGTTGGCGTTGCCCCAACAGCGGTCATCGTTGAATTCGTCATTGCGCTAGCACTGCAGTTATAAAGATAAGAATACGGCGGCTGTATATCCATAGGTGCGCCTGAATAGGTTTTCGGGCAAGCATATGCACCAAGAGAGAGGTTATTAATCCCCATGGTATCTGAGGAAACCTGAAAAGCATATTGCCCAGGCTTCATAGAGCTTTCACACAGCGCACCATAAGCGCCACCCTTTCCTGCATCCGGCCCGGAACCACCCGTTGTGGGATCTGTTCCCATGGTGGTATAAATTAAGTTATAACTGGT
>JANWIO010000098.1 GCA_025449835.1 Vampirovibrionales bacterium | reverse complement strand
GGGAATGTTCCCCTGGGTTTCAAATTGGTCGCAATCCATTAGTCGAGCCCACTCTATGGGCTTTGGACGTGCCCGGTTTGACTTTAGTTGGAATTCTATTGAGCAACAGCAAGGGGTTTATAATTTCAGCCTGTTTGACCAAATTTATAACACGTTGGCCCAAAATGGCATGAAGCCCATTTTTATTATGGATTACAACAATAAACTGTATGCGCCAAGTGTTAGTGGTGGACAGCCAGGCGTTTCGACAGCGAGTGACCGTGCTGCGTTTGCTCGTTTTGCCAACGCAGCCGCGGCCCATTACAAAGGCAAAGGTGTGATTTGGGAGATTTGGAATGAGCCCGATTTAACGCAATTTTGGGCACCAACGCCAAATCCAACTGATTATGCGGCCCTGGCTCAAGCGGCGCTGGGTGCCATTCGTTCAGCAGATCCCTCAGCCTATGTCGTTACAGGTGGCTTATCTCATCCTTACTGGGACAGCACTTACACCAAGCAGGCCATGGCAGCTGGTTTGCTCAAGGGATTTAATGCATTTTCAATTCACGATTATGATGCACCAAATCCCCATGAAAGCGTTAATCCGCCAAATTATGGGCCTGAGAATCAGGAAGCCTGGTTTAATACCTTTCGGCAATGGATGTCTCAGTATAACGGTGGACAGGTTTTACCTATTGTGAATACTGAATATGCAGCAACTCCTAGCAACCTTTCGCGTGTCACTTCAAACACGTTGGATTATGCGGCAAAACTAAATGTTCGCTTGAGTTTGGATGATTATTATAGCGGGGTTTATATCAGTGCCGTTTACGGGATGAATTCTGGCGATCAGTATCGCCTGGATCAAAATAATCAGGTTACCAGTGCCCTGACATATACTAATACGCTTTTAGCCAATTATGTTGGCGATAATGTGAACTATGGTTCCAATATGCGGGCAATATTATTCCATAACCCGAGTACCAACCAGCAAATTATTGCCTGGTGGTCCACCAGTGGGCAACAAACGGTTCGGTTCCCCAGCCCGATATCAATACAAGGTGCCTATAATGTGTATGGGCAGCAAGTTGCAAATGCCGGAACAATTACAAGTTTTACCGGAAGTACCCTAGGGGGGCCGGTATTCTTTGTCTTGGCTTCAGGTTCACCAAGTCCGTCACCAACACCAGCGCCCGTTCCAGCACCTGTGCCAGCGCCAGCGCCTGTACCGGCACCTGTACCAGCACCAGCTCCAGCGCCTGTACCGGTACCTGTACCAGCACCAGCTCCAGCTCCGGCACCAGCTCCAGTACCAGCGCCTGTACCAGCACCTGTGCCAGCACCTGTACCAGCGCCTGTACCGGCACCAGCTCCTGGTGTACCAGCGACTCCTTCCAATCTAACAGCAGTGCCTTATGCCACGAAGACTCCTTATTTCACAAACCGATCAATAAAACTCACGTGGCGGGATAATGCCAACAACGAATATTATTACGAGGTTTGGAGAAGCATTTATCCTAGCAGTGGCTTTAGTCGGATTCAGATTGTCGGGGCAAACGCCACAACCGCAACTGATAATCTCTGGTCTACCCCAATGACCACGCCGCTTTACTATATGGTGAGAGCTGTGAACGGTACAGGTGGATCGGCATTTAGCAATGTTGTGAAGGTGAATCCCTTTTAACCATAGAGGGGGGTTGATAAAGAAGAAGACCGCTGGCCATGGCGGTCTTTTTCTTTGACGTGTATCGATTATCCAGTGGATTGATCTTGATTATCAACATCAAAGCTTCTTCTTTCGTATGCTAGGATCATCAAGAATTGAGGTGTTCAGATGATAAAGACACTGCAAACAGACCAAACATGCTCTGAAAACTTAAAATTTCAGCTTCTCTATGGAATGATGCATCCGCATTCGGTTGCCATTATTGGTGCCTCCGAAAAAGAAGGATCCGTTGGCTATCAGGTTTTGATGAATGTCGTTACAGGAGGTTTTCATGGTGACGTTTTTTTGGTGAATCCCAAATATGCGGGGCAAAAATCTTGGGCTTCAACCCTCCAGAAACCTCTGGCTTATTTGGCTTCTGCTGATAATTTACCCCCAGATGTTATTGATTTGTCAGTCGTTGTCACGCCAAGCCATACGGTTGCGGGCATTCTGATGAGTCTGATTCAGAAAAAAGTCAAATCCGTTGTGATTCTCACATCGGGGTTTCAAGAGATTGGTAGCCATGGAGAAGCTTTAACAGAGCAACTCATGCAAATTATTAATTCCAATCCAATTGTTGTGGTAGGGCCCAACTGCGTGGGCATTACCAATTCTGATCCCCAAGTGATGCTAAATGCCACCTTTGCACCCAGTGCTCCTTTATTTGGTCATGGGGCAATGTTTTCTCAATCTGGAGCGGTGGGGATTGATATTATGAACCATGCACGCCAGATTGGATTAGGGTTTTCGCAATTTGTTTCTATTGGCAATACCATTCAGATTGGTCCTGAAGACCTTTTGGCCTATTGGCAAAGTGCCCCAGGGATTCGCTATGTGGTGGGGTATGTTGAATCGGGTAAAAGCCTGTGCCATCTTCGGAACTTACTGCTTAGAATGACGAAAACAAAGCCTGTTATTTTAATTAAGGCGGGAAGCTCACAGGTTGGTGCGAAAGCAGCCGGTTCTCACACGGGGGCGATGGCTGGCCATGATGAAGCGGTTAATGCGTTGTTTACCCAAACGGGTGTTCATCGAGCATACTCGATTCAGGAATTGTTTGCGGCAGCTCAGGCGTTTGAATATGGGAAACCTTCCGTTGGTAATCGGGTTGCGATTTTTTCCAATGCTGGAGGCTACGGCGTCATGGCATCGGATCAGTTGGATTCTAAGTTTTTTAGGGCTCATGGATTGGTAATGCCCCCATTTTCTCCAGAAACCACCCAAAAACTAGAAACGCTTTTACCCACTACGGCTTCGATTTCAAATCCTATTGATACGACAGCTGCCCTGCCTTTTCAAGATCTTGCAGCATATCAAGCGGCGCTCGAAACTGTTTTACAAGATCCCAATATTGATGCCTGCTTGGTGCTCTTGGTGATGGTTCTGTCAGAATATCCCCAAAAACTACTGAAAGCACTTTCTGAGATACAACAGAGAACTGAGAAACCAATCGTGGCCGTTGTCTACTTAAGCGAACATGATCTTAAAGCGTGTTTGGATGATATCTACGCCCAAAACCAGAGCCCCATCCCAATTTATCCTGCTCTAGAGGATGCCATTCTGGGGCTTTCGGCTCTGGAAAAACATCGGCTGTGGAAAATGAAACCAGTTGGCGAATTGGTGCACTTTTCAGATACGGATATTGAGCAAGCTGGGACGATTATTCAACATGCCCGGAAAGAAAAACGTTTGATATTAACAGCCTTTGAATCGTTAGCTATTTTGAAGGCCTATAAAATTCCAACCCCCAACTCGACTCTTGTCGTAAGCCTTGAAGATGCTTTGGCTCAGGCGAATGCAATGGGGTATCCTGTTGCCATCAAGCTTAACTCTAAAACCATTATTCACAAAACGGACGTGGGGGGTGTTCAATTAGATATTCGAAATGAGGTTGATCTGAAACAGGCTTATCAGGCAATTCAATCGAGCCTAAAACAAGCCAATTTACCATCAGCCTTCGCCGAAGGTGAGGGGATCTTGGTTCAAAAATTTGTTTCTAAGGGGCGGGAGGTTATCTTGGGGGTAAAAGATGACGAGGATTTCGGCAAAATGCTGATGGTGGGCCGCGGCGGGATTTATACTCAGATTGATCAAGATGTGGCTTTCTTTTTAAACCCGTTAACCCGAGAAGATGCAAAGGATATGATTCGGGAGATTAAGGCGTATCAAATCTTAAAAGGATATCGTGGTAAGCCTGGGGTTGATATTGAAGCTCTTGAAGATGCTATTTTGCGACTCTCCCAGTTAGTGATTGATTTTCCGGAAATTAACGAAATTGATATTAACCCCTACCTGGCGCTTCCAAAATCTGAGAATAGTGATGTCCAAAGTGTGGCAGTAGATAGTCGGATTATTTTGAAGCCCTAATTTTATTTCCCAATCCATTCAGAGTCGTACTGGTTTCCATCCCAGTAAATAAATTTTGCACGTGACCTGGCTTTTTCCACCACAATACCTTCTCCAGGGCCAGCAATGTTTTCCGACTTTGGAACTACGTACCAGATATCCGCTGTATCAAGCCCTTTTGGTCGAACAAAAGCAACATTGGGACTATTGGGATGAAAGATGGCTATAATGGGAATATTGGCTGTCTTGGATGTTTTATCTTTCACCATAATGGCAACATCCATACTGTTATCACCGCTGAAATCCCCTCGAAGATACATAGGGCGGCTTTCTACGAAATCAAATGTGTATTGTTGGTTATAATGTTTATCAAAAAATATTTTACGAACCCAGAGGGGAATATTTTCATATTGAATCCATTGTTGGAGATCGGCTTGATCGTTGGGACCTTTTACCTCAATGGGATTATAGGTTTTGTTTGCTGAGTTTGACGTTTGTGAATCTGTAACCTGTTTTTTTAACTGATTTGAAAATCCTTGTTCCAATTCTTGCTTGGTCATGTGGCGAATGGTGCACCCACTTAGCAAAACAAGAACAACACTGACGATAATCCATTGGAGGGGCTTCCCCAAAAACGCTTTTTTCATCTTCATACCTATTTATTTTGCGCCACAAACTATAGCACATCAATTCATCGAGATAAATGAGAAAAACGTGATTTAGGGGTTGAAAAAGCAGTATGGTATCACCGAATCGGTTATACCAGGTCATTCTTAACAGTTTGCAGGTGGCGAAAAGGATATTTGAAACTGGCAGCACAAAATAGGTGGGTTTGGGTTTTATATGGACAACACTGGGAAATCTGTCACATTATAGGAAATGTCAGTGAAGATTAATTCTACATATTCACACGCATTGTGTCTTACCAGCTCAAAATCTTATGGGTCTAAACGAGTTGTTTCTGCTTCTAAGCACCGTCCAAATCTGCGTTTTCAAGGGATAACCCATTCTAAAATTTATCAAACCAGAACCCTTGCCAAACAACTTTTTGAGCCATACCAAATTTCTTCTGGCGAAGGAAATCAAATGGCATTTGAAGATGCCTACGGGGAGCTTCTCCAGCAAGAATTTGAAAATACAGATGATAACGGGCTTCCAAATCCAAACAGCTTTGATCCAGACGAAAAACAGGAAGCGCTGATCAAGCGTGCGCAACAATTAGATCCAGCCTTGGAGGATGCCGTATTTTTAGTATTGGACGGCAAAACGCTTTCATCCAAAAGATTAAAGTCTGTTGAAAAAATCCTGAGTTATTTAGAAACGGCCCCTATTCCTGCAAAATCAATTCCCCAGGAACCGTTTTATCCAATCATCACCACGAATAAGCTTTTTCAAGACAAAGCGGTGGATAAAATCAATACCAGCCGACGTGTGGATCCAACCAAGTTACAGGTGATGCCAGAACAATTGGAAAAGTTAAAAAGGCATCTTTATGAAGGGATTGCGTTGATACGTGAAAAACGTTATGAAGAAGCTATTACTCATTTTCACAACGACGAAATCGTTTGCCAAGCTGGTTTCCGTTACCGCCAGCCCCGTTCTATTATACTTTTTGATTTGCCCAAAAATCCCAAAGCGCTTTATACAGATTTGCGCTCGGTGTTGGGTCAGTTTTATGTGGATATGCAGGAAATTGAACCCTCCAGTGTGCAGATGATTGATTCTGCCAGTAAAAATACCTATCAACCTAAAAACTCACGTGAAGCTGTGATGCTCCGTCAATATCAGTTGGATATGGTTTTAAGCACTGCCAAGGGTTGGATTGAAGCGTATCAATATGCTATGGGGCAAAATGTCAGCACTTTGGGTCCTCTTTTAAAACCGGAGGAAGATGTCGCTCAGTTTTTGATGGATCAGGGTATTTCTCCCACCAATCGGTATATGGAAGTTTATCGGCTGGATGAAGCACTTCAAAACATCTATTCGCCAACTCGACCCAGCATAGGAGATGGCTTAATCGAGGCGATTCAATCGTTAGCCTTTGGCGATAGACTTCTTCTTGGCCGCACTGAAAAGTCTCCCTTGCAGAGCACAGATGCCTCAATCAGTCGAAAGCACGCCACGTTATTTCGTACTTCTGAGGGCAATTATATTTTACGGGATGGCTTCCACGAGAAACCTTCATCGGCAGGGACGTATACTCAGGATGAAAATGGGTACTGGTCTCAAATTACTGAGCCTACCCGATTGAAACCAGGGGATCGGATTCGTTTGGGTAAACATTATGAAATTCTACTTCCTTAAGCCCCCTCAAATCGTATTTTGGGCTTAGAATCGCTTAAAATAATGCAAGTGTCTTTTTGATTTGATTGGGTATTTTGGGTTTGTGAGGACAATGTTCAAAAAAATAGATCACATCACTGGTAAGCCATTGGTGGTTTGGTTCGTTTATCTCTCTGCTTTACTCCAAGGCATGGCGATGATTAATTTTCCGGCGAGTGGTGTGTACCTAAAACATTCTCTGGGGCTTACAGATCCCCAGTTGGGCGCATTGGGGTTGGGTAGCATGTTCACCATTATCGTGGGTGCCTTCCTCAGCGCTCCTTTGAGCTCGAAAATGAGCCTGAAATCCGTTCTGGGGATTAGTGTTCTTTGTTATGGCATTTCACAAGTATTACTGGCATCGAGTGTGTTATGGCAGCATCACGAAGTTTTTTTTCTGATTTTGATTGCTGTATTCACTGCTGGCCTGGGGGTTGGCTTGGCCAGTGCGCCTCTGAATACCTATCCACTTTCTTTTTTCCCAAACGCAAAAAACACGGCGATTATTTTTCTGTATGCCCTTACAGGGGCTGGCCCAAGTTTAGGCCCCATCATGATTGGGGGTTTTCAACAATTGCATCTCTGGGCATTTGATCCTCTTCTCATTGCGGGTTTATGTTTTGTGACAACCCTGATGATTTTTAAAATGGAATTTCCAGCCGTTCTTCCGGAGACAAAGGCTGAGGGGGCGCAAGGTATTATTCCTTTTCCAGCTAAAACGATTATTTTTTGGCTTTTTATCGGCTTAATTTTCTTATACGGTGCTTGTGAAGGCTTCATCAGTAATTGGACTGTTATATTTTTGCAGGAAGAGAAGCATTTTCCCATTATGTGGGCCACCTGCGCCTTGTCCATATTCTGGGCAGCGCTCACATTAGGACGTTTATTGGTCTCTTGGGTGGTTCTCAAAGTTCAGAGTGAAAAGCTGTGGCTCTGCTTTCCCTTGCTTTTAGCCATAACCTTTGTTTTACTTGCAGCGATTAAAACCCCAACCCAGATCATTGCGGTTTATGTTTTGGCAGGTGTCTCTTGTTCGGCATTTTATCCATTAAGTATTGGGGTCGCTTCAAAACGGTTCCCTCAGCAGATTGCCTGGGTCTCTTCGATGCTCTTGGTGGGCGACATGATGGGTGTTGGACTGTGTACTTTTACCATTGGTTTGCTCCGCCATTGGGTTTCCTTAGGGGCTCTCTACAAATTATTTGCCTGGGAGCCGCTTATTATGGGAATATTTTGTTTGTGGTCTATGAAAATTTTCACTCTTCAAAAAGTAAATTCTGAGGATTCCCTGCCTCAAGAATAAAAACAAATTTAAAAAAATCATCCGCTTTAAAACAAAAACAGAACACCCCTTTTGGTTGACCTGAGCGTGCCCGTGACCTATACTGCCATCGTAAGGCGGTGGCCTGTGGAATTGATTTGGAGTATTACCGATGCCAGCTGTTATTATTGTAGGTGCTCAATGGGGTGATGAAGGAAAAGCCAAGGTTATTGACCTACTCGCAGAAAGGGATCATTATATTGTACGCTATCAAGGTGGGTGTAACGCTGGGCATACGGTTGTAAGAGACGGGGAAACATTTAAGTTTCACCTGATTCCCTCAGGAATTTTGTACTCCGATAAAACATGCATTATTGGCCCTGGCACGGTGATTTCACCTGAAGTGCTGGAGGCAGAGCTTCAAAATCTGGCCGAAAAGAAAATCGCAATGGGACGTCTTTGCATTAGCCCACGGGCTCATTTGACATTGCCCTACCATATTGCGTTAGATGGTGCCAAAGAGGACAGTTTGGGGGAAGGCAAGATTGGGACCACCCGAAGAGGGATTGGCCCAACGTATGAGGATAAAGTGGGGCGTATTGGTTTGCGAGTTGGTGACTTGCTTCTCTCAGAGGAAATTTTAAGATCGCGAATCCAGGTGATTGCCGACCAAAAAAATCCGGTTTTAACCAAGGCATTTCAATTACCGCCCATTGACGTTGAAGCGATTATGTCACTCTGTGAGCAATACCGGCGGATCATGGCGCCGTTTATTACCGATACCGATGAAATTTTAGCCCAAGCGGTTGAGCAGGGTGAAAATGTCTTATTGGAAGGTGCCCAAGGCACGATGTTAGATCTCGATCATGGGACCTACCCTTTTGTAACCAGCTCAAATCCTACGGCAGGTGGTGCCTGCACGGGTTCTGGATTAGGACCAAAAGCGATTTCCAGAGTAATTGGAGTTGCAAAAGCCTATACCACGCGAGTGGGGTCTGGTCCGTTCCCCACAGAATTGTTTGATCAAGCCGGAAGTCATTTGGCAACGGTTGGCGCAGAATTCGGTACAACCACAGGAAGAGCACGACGTTGTGGTTGGTTTGATGCTGTGGCCATGAAATATTCTGCACGAATTAATGGTTTAGATGGCCTTGCCATTACCAAGCTAGATGTTTTTGATGGTCTCGAAGAACTTCGGTTGTGTACCGGGTACCGTAACAAGCAAACCGATGAAGTGGTTCATTCTTTTCCGAGTCATATTGAAGTGTTGGAACACATGGAGCCGATTTATGAGTCTTTTCCAGGTTGGCAAGGGTCTGTCCGGGATGTTCGAAAATTTGCAGATCTGCCCATTGAGGCGCAAAACTTCTTGAATCGTTTATCGCAAATAATCAATGTGCCGCTGTCCATTATCAGTGTGGGTCCTGAACGGGATCAAACCATTCTGATAGAAGATATTTTACCCTCGCCCAAAGGAACTTCATGTCTTGTGTCATAAAAATAAGGGGTCGCTTCTTAGACATAAAATATGAAGTGTCTTGACGTTCATGTGGGAAGTTGTTATCGTGTGATATGTTCCTCATTTGGCTGCGTCCATAGCTCAGCTGGTAGAGCACTCCCCTTTTAAGGGATAGGTCCTGCGTTCGAATCGCAGTGGACGCATTTTTTCCCTCTATTTAAGTTAATCATTGCATCCTTGCTCTGTCTTGGATGTATTTTTTTGAGAAAAATGAGTGAGCCCAGTTATTTGGGGAGGATCGACCTGTTTGTTTGGAGTGACGGGGATCAAAATTAGCCAAACCGGCTCTCCTACTTTGGCGTCACTTTTGCTAGCTTTTACTTATATCGGCAGAAAGTGAGGACGATGCGATGAAATACAAAACATTATTAGATAAGGTTGTTGTGATTACAGGGGCCTCCAGTGGGGTGGGTAAGCTTGCAGCAGAAGAGTTTATTGCCAAAGGTGCCCATGTGGTTCTTGCTGCCAGGAGTGAGTCTGCCATGAAGGAGCATCTTGAACATCTTAATGTTGATGCGGAAAGGGCAATCTGCGTTAAAACTGATGTCAGTGACTGGGAGCAGGTGAATGCTTTGGCTGAAAAAGCAGTGGATCAATTTGGTCGTATTGATATTTGGGTCAATAATGCTGCTGTGAATCTTTATGGGGAAGTTGAGCAGCTTGAAATTGAGGAAATTCGGAGGGTGATTGATGTGAATTTAATGGGGCAAATCCACGGTATGAAGGCTGCTCTGGAAAAGTTTAAAGAGCAGCATTATGGCACTCTCATAAACGTATCTTCACTTTTAGGAAAGGCGACGGTCCCGCTACAATCGGTATATGCTGCGACTGAGCATGGGATTGTGGGCTTTTCCAGTGCCTTAAGAGAAGAACTGATGACTGGCGTATATAAAGATATTGATCTGTCTGTTATTTTGCTGCCCTCTTTGGATACGCCGTTTTTTATTCATGCCAAAAGCAAGCTTGGCCTTATGCCAAAGCCAATTCCGCCAGTCTATGATCCCAAGGTTGCTGTTGAGGCTATTTTAGACTGTGCACTTGAACCTCAACCAGAGGTTATTGTTGGGGTACTCGGAAAAGTTTTTGTTACCGCTTCTAATTTGATGCCGTTGCTGTCAGAACGATATTGGGGAACCAGGGGGATTAAACGGCAACTCACAAACAAGCCTAAATCCGTGGAAGGGAATGATAATCTCTTTGCTCCGATGCCCAATACCAATTATGTGAGGGGACTCTGTGGGACAACGTCGGATTATCTATTGGGATATGCGAAAAAACATCCCATTCAAGTTGCAGCCGCAGCCATTATTCCGCTATTTCTTGCGTATCAATTCATCCCCAAACGGCGAGTCGCTTCCTGATTGGGTTGCTGATTTTGTAAAAAAACATCTCAGAGAGATAATGATAACATCATCCCATGATGGTCGTTGTCTAACGGAGGTTGTCCCATGCCAGTAGGTGTGATTGTACGGAGTAAACAAAATCTTCAGCAGGAGATAATTGCTGGAAAACACCGTTGGGTTGCAGATGAACCCTTGGAATCAGGGGGGGATGATCAGGGCCCCAATCCATACGATATGCTTTTAGGGGCTTTGGGAGCCTGCACGTCCATGACGTTGTTACTCTATGCGAAACATAAGCAATGGCCATTGGAGGATGTTCAGGTTGAGCTCACCCATGAGCGGATTCATGCCGAAGATTGTCAGGACTGTGTCACCAAAGAAGGAAGTATTAGTCGTATTACAAGAAATATAACTGTCTCAGGGCTTTTAAATGGAGAACAAATAGCGCAGCTTAAAGACGTGGCCATGCGATGTCCTGTCCACAAAACACTGATGTCTGAAATTCAGGTAGTGGATACAATTTTTCACAGTGCCCTCAATCCTTAATCCACTAAAACACTAAGGCTTTGATGGCTAAAGTGTACAATGTGGCGAGAGTTTCGCAAATTTTTTTGGGCCGATTCCTGCAATATCTTGCAATTGCTCAATTGAATGAAAACGACCATGTTGCTGCCGATACATCAAGATTCGGTTGGCCATTTTAGGGCCAACGCCGGGTAACAACTGGAGTTGAGTGGCAGAAGCGGTGTTTAAATTTAATGTTCCGGTAAAATTTTTCTTTTTAGGATGCGTAAAGTGATGCCTCAATGGTTCATTAAGTGAAGGAGTTGCAAGAGGGATTAGCGTTTTTTGATTACCAGAAGAAGATTTTTTGACAATGAGATAGTGTTGATTCTGGTCTTGCGCCAGAATAGGTATGGTCATCTTCTGGGCTGTTTGAAAGGCTGAAGGATCGGGTTTAATCACAAATGTTTCTGGCGGTTCAGGCCAAAACAAATAAATAATGTTCATGCTTAATCCCAGCAATAATAAGCCCCACAATACTTGAGGCCAATGGGTTTTCATCAGGGCAAGCTTATTCACCAGAAATTGCATCACATCAAGAAAAGACTTTACGTCACCCAATTAAGGTTATGGGATGATTATAGGGGTTGCCCTGTTTTCTGAAAAGTAATTGCTAAGTGTTGTATGTCTTCATCGTTAATAAATTTCTTTTCATCAGCCACCCGTTTAAAGGCTTCAAAGAAATCGACCATTGCCTCCTCCGGGATAACCAGTTGCAGTTCCTGTAATTTTGCTTTTAGGGCGGCTTTTCCAGAGCGAGGTCCCAGGGGTAGGCTGGATTTTTCAAGCCCCACCATCTGCGGCCTCATAATTTCATAGGTTTCCTGCCCTTTTAGGAACCCATCCTGGTGGATGCCTGACTCATGGGCAAACGCATTTCGCCCGACAATGGCTTTGTTGGGCTGAATGGGCATCCCTGTGAGCTCTGTTACCATTTGGCTTGTTTTGAAGAATTCTGGTGTGTTGATTTGGGTGTAACAGCCATCAAAATACGCTTTTCTCACATGAAGTGACATGACAATCTCTTCCATGGCCGCATTACCGGCCCGTTCGCCGATACCATTAATGGTGCATTCAACTTGTCTGGCACCGTTCATGACACCCGCTAAACTGTTTGCCGTTGCCATTCCTAAATCATTGTGACAATGAACCGAAATAATGGCCTTATCGATATTGGGAACATGTAATTTAATATCCCGGATGAGTCGTCCAAATTCTTCAGGAATGGTATAACCTACTGTATCTGGAATATTTACAGTGGTGGCTCCAGCGTCAATCACCGCTTCAATTACTTTGTAAAGATAAAACCGATCGGTTCGGCCGGCATCTTCTGCTGAAAACTCAACATCTTTGCATTTTGAGGCGGCCAAAGCCACCATATCCGTAGCGATATTTAAAATTTCTTCTCGGGTTTTCTTGAATTTGGCAGCAATATGAATGTCACTGGTTGCAATAAAGGTGTGAATTCTCGGTTTCTTGGCTATTTTGATGGCATCCCAAGTGGCTTCAATGTCTTGAGGCGTTGTTCGGCAAAGCCCTGTAATAACGGGGCCTTCTACTTCTGCTGCAATTTGATGAACCGATTCAAAATCGCCAGGGCTACTAAAGGGAAATCCTGCTTCAATAATATCCACGTTGAGCTTGGCCAGTTGCTTGGCAATTTGCAATTTCTCATGCTTCTTCAGCGCAGCCCCAGGAGACTGTTCCCCGTCTCGTAACGTGGTATCAAAGATGTAAACTCGCTTATCATCCTCTAAGTTAATCTCTTCAGACATTGAAAAACCCTCCTCAAATGTCCATTTATTTCATCTTTGATCTTAATGGGAATTTCGGTTCTATTCAAGATTTCTTGAGCTTGGACGATAAACCCTTTGTGTGAACCGGGATGAATTGTGTGAGAGAACATCGACTCAAGCGTAAGATACTGTTTTTTACTTTGATTGCCATCATATGTAATGGCAGCCTGCTTTCTCATGCAGATGCCGCAAATCCACCCTCAAGGCTCAGCATTGAAACCCAGAAATACCCAGCACAAAACGTTACGTTACTTATTTTTGAATCCAGGAATTGTAAGACGGACTGTGAGGCCATTGATTTCAGGTTACAGACAATTCAAAAGGAATCCCTCCAAGAGCCGCTAGCGATTCATCATTATTTTAGCGAGTATCCCGATGATCAACAGGCGTTTTTACAAAATCAAGTGACCCAGCTACCAGACTATATCTTAGTGGGCGAAAATCACCAGGTTCTCATGGAGATGACGGGAACGATTCAACCCGATCAATTGTTTTGGCAAATTAAAGAAGCCCTGGCTGAAAATCCAAAGCTTCAGGTTCCAAAGGCCTTTGAAAAAGCGATTGCAGCGGCAAGTGAAAATAAAATGCCACTCATTTTGTTATTTTGGTCTTGGGACGATCCCCATGGTCAGGCTTTGTCTGAATATGTGACAGGGCATGAGAATATGCTTTTCGATAAAATGCCGACGGTGCTTAGTTTTAATGCCCAACAGCCCAATGTTCAAGCTTGGATGAAACAACTGGGCTTTAGTCACGGGCCTGCTTACTTGGTGGTAACACCACAAGGTAGTGTTTTTCGGAAGTCCATTGCAGATGCCCAGCCATGGCAATTGGGGGAAGACTTAATGGCCTACACCAACATGATTAATCAACAACCTGAAACCATTCTGGTTCGGCTTTCGCAACCTGTGCCAGCTGAACGATACATTCTTCCTGCGACAATGACGCCTCAATCAAAACCATCTTCTGGCGAGATGTCTCACCCTTAACAATCTGGATTCTGCTTTTAGGGATAGCTAAAGCTTTTGACAGAAGCTGGATGATGGCTTCATTGGCTGCGCCATTTTCTGGCGGTGCGGATACTTTTATCTTGAGGGCTGTATCCGTTAAAGTTAGTGGCAATAAGATATTTTTACCGCCTTTGGGAGTGACCCGAAGGGGAATAATCCAGATGTTAGGCGGTTTATGATGAATGGCGATAACCACTGGGGTTAATAAACGAACCCGTTTTTACGCAAATGGGTCCAAGGCTGAAGGTCACTGTTGAGCAGATCGCCTTCAATAACTTCTCCTAACAGGATATAGTGATCACCACCGGACCATTTCTCCTTAAAATCACATGATAAATAAGCAACCGTATCCTGAAGAACGATGCCATAATCGTTTTCAAACGTTGCAAGCTCATCAAACTGGTCTGGTCGATACTTGGCAAATCGTCCCATCAGGTTAGAATTGCCATCGCTAAGGACATTAATGACAAATTTTCGATTTGTTTCTAAGAGTTTCAGGATCTCCCGATCTTTCTGAACTGCCACGGTAACTGCGGGTGGCTCAAAACTGGCTTGCATCACCCAAGACGCCAAAAAACCCTGCTTTTGTCCGCCGTGACCGGTTGTAACCACGTAAAGACCACTTGCAATTCTACCAATTGCTCTTCCCAAAACCTCTTTTGTTGCTGTTGTTGACATTTTTTCTCCTTTCTATTTTGAAGGACACCTTCTTTCGCTGAGAGTGGAAGAAAAATAATGAAGACATTGAATGGGGAGTGGGGCGAAGCCCCACAAAAATAGGGAGGGGGCAGGGAGGGAACGGACCCGACTATAAAAATCATTACTTTTGTTCTACTCCTTTTTTAGTTTACCCAAATCGTAACAGACTGCCTATAGGTTTATTGTCCCAATCTCTTTTATGGAAGAGGATGCATTGATATCTCTGGAGATAGTCGGTAAGATTGAGCTGAAAAAGAGGCTTTGGCGATGGACAGAAATACATTGATTGAAAAAGCACCCGTGGTGAATGCTCCTTTAAAGCGACACGTATTTGTTTGCACCGGAAAATCATGCTCATCCTTTGGGAGCGAAGGCGTTTTAGAAACCTTTTGGAAAGTATTAGCGGATAAGAGTCTTCTTTATGGAAAACGAGGTTCTTTAGAAGGGAGTGTTCTGGTAACCACGTGTGGGTCTATTGGACTTTGTCAGGTGGGACCTGCTGTAATGGTCTATCCGGAGGGGGTTTGGTACTACAATGTTCAGCCTGAAGATGTGGAAGAGATTGTTGAACAACATTTTCTTCAAAATAAACTTGTTGAACGGCTTTTGGCACGTCATTTACCAGCGTTAATTTAGAAATCGGGCGTCAGGATTTCTTTTAAGTCTTGGAAGCTGAAAGACTTACCCAGCTCTCGATCGACAGAAATAACCGAATCCACAAGGTTTCGTTTACGATCTTTGAGTTTCATAATCTTTTCTTCAACGGTGCCACGGGTAATTAGGCGGTAAACAAACACTTTTTTGGTTTGCCCAATACGATGTGCCCTATCCGTTGCCTGATCTTCCACCGCTGGGTTCCACCATGGGTCGTAATGAATGACATAATCGGCACCCGTAAGGTTTAAACCTGTTCCGCCTGCCTTTAAGCTGATTAAAAAGATGGGAATGCTGCTATCCCGATTAAACCGGTCGACTCGCTCTTGACGATCCGTTGTTTCGCCGGTGAGGTATTCATGAGGGATGCCCTTCACCTCAAGCCATTTTTTCACGATTTTCAGCATCTCCACAAACTGGCTGAAGAGCAAAATACGATGCCCTTCGCTGATAATTTCTTCCAGCATTTCTTGGAGAGCTTCAAATTTTCCGGAGCCAACCCCATCGTGCGCCATAAAATCTTTCAATAGGTCGGGATGACAGCAGACTTGCCGTAACCGCAGGAGGGCTGCCAGAATAGAGGCCTGATTAACAGCCTGTCCCTTTTCGTTAAACTTGGCAAAGACTTCTTCTCTGGTTTTTTCCAATACTTCCAAGTAAAGTTCTTGTTGCTCGGGGAGCAGTTCGCAGTAAGAAACGCTTTCAATTTTGTCAGGTAGATCTTTAGCCACGTCTCGTTTTAAACGTCTGAGGATAAACGGAGAAAGCTGTTTTTTCAGACGTTGCTCGGCATCCCGGTTTCCCTTCTCTTCAATGGGGGCAATGTAGCGATATCGAAATTCTTCTCGATCCAACAAAAACCCTGGCATCAAAAAATCAAAGGCTGACCAGACTTCCATTAATCGGTTTTCAATGGGGGTCCCGGAAAGGGCTAAACGATGGTGTCCCACAAGATCTTTGCTGGCTTGGGCGGTTTGAGACTCATAGTTTTTAATATTTTGGGATTCATCCAAAATGATATAGCGGAAGGGGAACTGCCGAAGGATTTTGACATCCCGCCGAAGCAAGGCATAGCTGGTAATAACGAGATCACATTGCTTAATTTTGTTTAACAAGTGATGGCGTTCCGGCCCGGTGAGGTTTAATACCTTCAAATCTGGGGTAAAGCGTTCAGATTCTTTTTGCCAGTTGTATACCACCGAAGTGGGACAAACAATTAAAGAAGGCACAGAACCATCTTCATCCTTAGCCTTTTGCAGCAATACCAACGTTTGTAAGGTTTTCCCCAAGCCCATGTCATCTGCCAGAATCCCGTTAAGGCCATAGGAATACAGAAACCATAACCAGTTAAATCCTTGTTTTTGATAAGGACGTAGGTCTGCTTTGACCGATGCAGGAACTTCGACTTCTTCAAGCTGATTAAATGACGTAACGAGATTCCAGAATTTCTGGAATGGGGGCCTCATTTCAAGGATAACCCCTTGTTCATCCAGTTCTGCGATAAGGCCTGCCTGATAGGTTTTAATGAGGTAACTGTCTTGGGCGATGGTTTCTTTGTCAAAGCTGTTGAGGGTTTTGGTAAATTGGAGGATTGCCGCCAGGGGCACTTCCACAAAGCCGCTACCTTCCAGATGGATATATTTTTTTCCTTGCATTAAAAAGGTCTGAACCGTATCCAAATCCAACGTTTTCTCCCCAACAATGCAAGAAATTTTGAGGGTGAATTGATCCACACTGTCAGAGGTAAAATCAATTTCGGCTTTAATTTTGAGTGGATGAGACGCAGTTTTAAAATTAGATAGGTCGTCCTCCGATTCAAAAGTCCAGCCGTTTTCTTCCAGTTGGGGTTTATCCAGGTTATAAAAATCAATGGCATCATCGCCCTCGGTAGAGAAGTGGTTGGTTTGGAGGGGCTGAAGGTGCATTTTCAGCAGGGTTTTATGGGCCTGCTCTTCTGCTTTTTTATCGCGTTTTAACCAGTAAATGGAATCTTCTTCTTTATTGGTGATGGTGACATACGGGGCTTCATGTCCTTTGCTGTATGGAACCCGGGTTTCATCGTAGGAAAACTCCAGCTCGGCCCGAATGGTGGTTTCGTCCAGACGGCGCAACGTTAAAATCTTTTTGGGTGGTTCTTGTTCCAGGGTGGCTTTATCAATAATCTGAGCTTGTTCCACTTCAACCAATTTTCGAATTTTGGGGAGTTCTTCAAAAACAAACTTGCCACCATCAGCGTCTCGGATATCGAAGAAAGTGGAGCGGGTTAAATAGTTGGGTAAATTGCGCAACGTGGTTGAAATCGGATAAAAACGATTATTATAAAAGCCCCATGGAATGTCACGGCCAAACAAATGGATTTCCTCAAGGGGGTAAATATCCTCTGGTGGTGTTTTTTTGTGCCAATGAAAGGCAACCAGAACATTTCCAACCAAGGAGGCATTGACACTTAAGACCAAGTGTAAAGGCTCTGTTTCAAAGCGAATTAGGGCATTGGTTTTTGCATTACAAAGTTCTTCTAAATCGGCGAGCATTCCAAGCAAAGCTTCTTGGTTTTTGAGTTGAACATGAAACCATCCTGCTTGTGGCTCAGCCTCTGCCTGCTTATATAAAAACTGAATTACTTTTAATTCTCGCTTTTCGGTTGGATTCAGATCCAATGAGCCTGCCTGTTGAAGTGCTAAAACAGCCTTTAAAAGGGGTTCTAATTTGTGAATTGCCTCTTCTTTTCTGCGATCTTCAATTTTCAAACTGATGCATTTGGGACGTACATCCAACCCGAGAAAAAAGCGATAAGACCCTTCATAATCCTTGGTTTCAGAAAGTGGGGGACAGGTTTCTTCTTCAGGAGCCGGAATATCCCAGAATGTTTCATACAAATGTTTTTGAATCGCCGTAAGGCCAACTGCAACAGCATGTTTACACCATTCTTCTTCCAAGGGACAGTCGCAAACCGCAGATACTTTGGTGTCCCCAAAAATGAGTTGGATGTCATAGGCATCTTTAAAATTGCCTTTGACTTTTCCAAAAGCGCCTGAGTCCGTTAACTCAACAGAAATAACCTGGCCCGGCGTACGATAATAACCGTATCCGCGACGCCAGCTTCCTGGTTTTGCCATCTCTTTAATTGACTTAAAATTAAAGGGTATCACTTGTGTCATTGTTTTTTTCGGTTTCATACCCGGTTTCGATTGTCTCCTGCGATAAAAAATCTGTTATTGCGGTAAAGTGAGAGGATGATTGTTTATGCTCTCTCAAACCAACACAAAAACTTCCCCATTTCTGGGAAGCTCACTTCATCATACCGCAATTTTTTTGAGAAATATAGCGTGCGAAATATCCCCATGTAAGCATCATGACTTTTTCTGCCGGAGAAAGTTCCACGCTTCGTATTTCGCTTTTTAAATTCAATTTAGGCTTGTGCTTGGCCTTTATCGAGTAATTTACCATTATTTAATGGGATAAAAACCGCATCAAGAAGATGTTTAACGAACTGTAAGGCTTCTTTGTCACGCCGGATTGCCATCCTAAGCATTGAAGTCTCATCATAATCCAGCTTTTCCAAAAAATCAGGATGAAGTCGGCCATTATACTTGATGTTAAATGTATTGTAGAACTTCCTGGCCTTTTCTTCATATCCCGGAAGACCTTGCTGATACGCCATCCAGTGGTAAAAATGATATGTTAAAAAGGTAAACAGATTTTTGTTTTCAAAGGCAATGATAACGCCTTTTGAAAAGTCCAAATGGGCTTTTGTTGGCATGTGCTTTTTTAAAGCATCTATAAACGTTTCATATTTATGCAGTGTGGGTGCAATAAAACCAGGGTGTGATCCAACCACCATAATAGAGAGCTTTAACTGAAAGTCAGAGGATTTTGCTGTAATTACCGGGAGCCCCATATCTTCAATGATGGCGATTAAGGCGTCTGTATCAGGATAACAGCTTTCGATAATTTCTTTCACTTCAGCCTGTAAGCATTGAACAATACGTTTTTCTTTTGCCGTTGAAACGAATAAATCCGGCGTCGTCATACCGGTTTGTTTTTGAGAAGAATAAAATTGTTGACTCATCTGTGCCTACCCCATTTACTATCCTAAAAGATCCCATTCATCATGCATAAAAACACTTGAAGGGGATTTTTTGCGGTTTTATCACAGAAAGTTTACGCAAACTGAGGTTTTGGTTTTTTAGAGCGTTTGCTCTCTTTCTCATTTTTTTGAGTGGGTTGTGACTCTGCTGTTTTTGGTTTTCGGGGTGCAAAAGAATTTACCCAGGCGGTAGCATCTTTTGCATTTAAAATTTGCACAATCCATTGGCCTGCTTTTCCCAAGGGTTTACAAAGGGAGCTCACTGAACTCATCAATACAGTATAGGCTAGAAACCATAATTTCCTCCCAAAACTTTTATCCCAGAATTCATCAGGAATTTTACTCATCGAAACCGTCGTTGGGATCAATTTTTGAGCCAGAAAGTTGATCCCTTTTTGGAACACTTTCCGAATTCTCATTGCGGTGAACTTATAAACCGGGTCTAAACGATTTAAGAGTGGGATTTTTCTTAAAACAGCCCTCCCGGTAGTCATAGCAAGGTCATATTTTTGAATAATCCGTCGTGCTACGATTTTCATTTGATCGGGGTTTAAAACATGGGCGCCTGGATATTTTTTATTGACCCAACTTTGTAAAATCTGAACACCGACGACGGATGTAATACCCATCCATAAAGGCGCTTGGATAAAAGAAGCTCCTGCCAAGACAAAAAGAGCTGCCCCAATGTGAAAGGCATTGAGCATACCTCGCATGGCATATCCGAGCCATTTCTCGAACCGTTTGGGCTTTTGCTCGGTGGCTGCTTCGTTGATGGGTTCAGCTGAAGCGGCCGACTTGGGTGCTTTTTGAGAGGTAGATCTGGACTTTTTGCTTGCGCTAGATCGAGATGCTTTGGAAGCCGTTGCAGTTTGGGCAGGCTGAGTAACGGTATTCTCTTTGGAAGGGGTATTTTGGGATTGAGTTGTAAAGATCGGCCAGTTAAGAGGCCACAGATAATAACAGAATGATGCGATGAGGGATTGGAAGTAAGCCCAAGCTGAACGCAGGTAACCCGTATTTTGGGCTTCAGGAGAAGGTTGTTGCTGAGGCTGTGAGGTCTTGCCTTTTGGGGGCTTTGTTTTCTCTATTTTTTTTGTGTTTTTAGGTTGTGTCTGTTTGGTCGTTCGTTTTTGCTGTGGTTTTTTGGCCCCAAAATAAGGAGAGGTTCCAACAGAAGGTGGCCCTTTGAGAAAAGCAGGTGTGGGTTGAAGGGGTGAGGTGAACATTTGATTTAGGATCCTTTTCTCCGAAAAATGACGTAAGCTACTGTCGGGACTTTTGAATATCTTCAGGAAGCATGGTTTCAAAGGTTCGTTGAGCGTTTTCTTTCAGTTCTCTAAACATTCCCAAATTGACAATCCAACGGATAGACTTGCCAATCCAAGATAATTTGTTTTCAATTCGTTTTTCTAAAGCAACCAATAGTAATACAGCAACCCATTTTGCAAAATAGAAGAGCTTGCCAACTCGACCTTTGGGCACTTTGGTGATGAAGCTTTTCATTTGGTTGCTTTTAAACAGTTGAAACGCTTTACGAGTAATATATTTTCCTGCGCTTTGGGCCGATTTTGAGACTTTTTGCTTAATCGCATTACTATCACTCAATGGTTTTAAGGGGAATTTGATGAGCTTAACGAATTTGCGTTTTAGCCCAACGGTGTTTCTGAGAACTTCTCGTTTATTGATTAATTCTCCAGCCTCATTGAATTGAGGTCCGACCACTTTTGTTAACAGCGGAAGTCCCACGGTGAGCCCTGCAACACCCGTTACTGTCCAGGTTAAAGGAATGGCCGGAATCAAGAATGCGCCGATTAAAGCATAAAGTGATTTTTCCCAAAAGCTTTTTTTTGAGGGCTCCGTTTGAGGTTGGGTCTTTTGCTGTGAGGATGCCTTACTGGCTGTCTTGGACTTGGGGTTATTGGATGCGGATTTTGTGGGACGCGGTTTCTTGGGGGATGCTTTTTGTGGCTTCCGTTTGGCACCAAAACGCTCAAGCGACCCTGTGTAACCAGGCCCTTGGTTTCGCACCAAATAATTTGTATTACCGGAAGAAATTTGCATGACTGCGCTTTCCTGTATCCTCAAACGGATATATCGAATCTGTTACACAAAAGCACCTGAACCGTGAAAGTTGATAGCTTTTATCCTATCACTGACAAAATTGTTACAACCCTTAATGAACCAAAGTTGTAACATCCATTAACACAATGAATAAAAGGATTTCTAAAGGCTATACTGAAGCTAATGTTTGTGGATGAAGGTTTTTAAGACTTGTTTTAGATTCAAATGCAGACGCAGCTTGTAGCAATACGGCTTCTGATAAATGTGGCCCGATAAGTTGCAAACCAATGGGCAAATGTTGCTGATCAAATCCACAGGGAATACTGATTGCCGGAATTCCCGCCAAGTTAACCGGGATTGTTGCAATGTCTGAAAGGTACATTTCCACCGGATCACTGGATTTTTCCCCAATTTTAAAGGCCGTCGTCGGGGATGTTGGCCCCAGGAGTAAATCAAATTGATTGAAAGCGTTTTTAAAGTCATTGGTAATGAGTTGACGGACTTTTTGAGCCTTTCCATAGTAAGCCTCGTAATACCCTGAACTCAGAGAGAATGTTCCCAGCATAATGCGGCGTTTTACTTCATCGCCAAACCCTTGGGCACGGGTTGACAGATACATTTGTAAGATATCTTTGTCGGCATTTAAGCGAGAACCATAGCGAACCCCATCATATCGTGCCAGATTGGAGCTAGCCTCAGCCGTGGCAATAATATAATACGAGGCAATGGCATATCTTAGGTTGGGGAGGGATACGGGTTCTACTTTTGCCCCCAATGATTCAAAGGTTTTCATTGCGGATTCAATGGCGGCTTTGGTGTCCGGCTGAAGACCTGCTTCCAAAAGCTCTGTAATATACCCCACTTTAAGACCTTCAATGGGTTTATCTAAACTTGCAAGATAATCCATGGGAGGGACATTTTGTAAAGAAGTTGAATCTAATGGGTCAGCGCCAGAAATGACTTGAAGAACGGCTGCAATATCCTGAACATTGGAAGCAAAGGGACTAATTTGATCCAGACTGCTGGCAAAAGCAACCAGGCCATAACGTGAAACCAGACCATAGGTTGGTTTTAATCCCACAGTGCCACATAAAGCCGCGGGTTGTCGAACACTGCCTCCGGTATCTGACCCCAGTGAAATGAACGTTTGGCCGCTGGCAACAGCCGCTGCTGAACCGCCCGAGCTCCCGCCAGGAACTCGGGAAAGATCCCAGGGATTCTTTGTTTTGCGGAAGGCGCTATTCTCGGTGGAGCTGCCCATTGCAAACTCATCCAGATTGGTTTTTCCCACCACTGGGATCATGTGTTCGCAGAGTTTATTCGTGACGGTGGCATTAAAAGGCGCAACATAATTTTCTAAAATTTTGCTGCTACACGTGGTTTTAACCCCTTTAAGGTGGATATTATCTTTGAGAGCTAAGGGAACCCCTGCTAAAAGAGGGAGTCTCTGACCGGCTTTAATCGCTTTATCCACTTCTTCGGCAGTTTTATAGGCAAAGTCTTTGGTTAAGCAATTAAATGCTTCAATTTGGGGATCCAATTTCTCAATGGTTGCAAACGTATTGTCTAAAACTTCCAATGCGGAAAGTTCGCCAGCTTGAATTCTCTGGTGTAAAGCGAGTGCCCCTTCTTGAGATTGTTCATTCATGCCGTTTTACCTTCTCTTTTTACTTGATATTTGACCGTAGTCAAAGCATACCAAAAAAGCATTGTAAAATCTTTTCAGTCACTGGGAGAAGGTTTTTCAACGGAATATTTTACGGATTTTATATTGAGTGCCTTTTTGTTAAAGTATCCACGCATGTTGGGAAGGGGGATTTTCGGGAAAAATAAAATGGCATCAGGATTACGACCAATTGGAATGGGGTTGGGAAAACCCGCCCGGTGGATTATCCCACTCGTTGAACGAATTGATTCCAGTAAACTGACCGAACTGGTTGTTACTGACGTTGTCTCCATGATGATCCCCAGGTTGGTGATTGAATATAAAGAACGTGGCCATGATATGGGGAGAGAAACCTTTATACGGGAAGTCCTTGGTACTTTAGACAGTAATTTTTTCCCGGGTTGGATTGGTTTTTTGGGCTTAAAACTTTTTCAGACCCCCCAGTCTTTTTTACATAAACTCTTAAACCCCCTTGGCATGAGGCACTCAGATTGGATTCAAAATAAGCATTTAGAGGTTTTTGGGCGTACGTTTAACCCTTTTGTCAGTAATCCACAATTAAAAACTCGAAATGACATATTGCATCATTTTGTGAACAACACCCTGAACGGATTAGAGTCTACTGATGCCCTAGCGTTTCATCCCCAATTTCGCCAATTCTCCCAGAGTCCCAAGCCGGCTAGACTCATACCTGCCGCCAGAGAAAGATTAACAGCCCTACTGTTAAGAAGCACCCCTGTGAATGGTGTGCATCGCAAAAATTACATTGCATCTATCCAGCGTTTGGCAAGCCAAGGAGAATTAACCAGCGAGGTTGTTTTGAAGAATGCTCGTGGCAAGATTTTAATGGGGGGAACGAGCCGAGACGCTTTCTTTAAGGAATTTAAAGCTTTTTTAGATCACTATGCTGCTAAAATACTCCCCACTGGCGAATTAACCCCATCCTTGCGACAAAAAGCGCTCAAAATGTTGTATGGAGACCAGCGTTTTTCACGTTTTTCTTGGTTTCCGCGTAAAACGGAGGGGCTGATCCCCTATGCCCAAAAATCAAAGTGGTATCTTTCATTGCTTCCATTGGCCATCGGGGTGGGTATTTCATGCTCCATCAGTTGGGTGAATCGATGGGTTACCCAACAAAAACATCATGGAGAAGTCTTTTTCCCAGGCGAAAAAGCCTTTGAAGGCCTAGCTCAACATGGGGGCTCCATTGGTTTTTCGCCACGTTTTGGGATGCAGACGCCCTTATTAAATGCGTTTGACTTTGAACGCCCCGGCATTACAGCAACTCCGATGAATATGCTGATTTATGGATCCAATATTCTTTCTCGGTTAACAGCTTCTCGGAGTAGTAATGAGCTTTGGGAAAATGCACGGCGAGATGGTTTAAGCTGGTTATGCTGGTTTTATACAACACCGGTGATTCAGCGATTGGTTGTGCTACTCGCTCCTAAGCATGTAAGAGAAGCTTTGTTGAGAAAAAATCCAAAACCCATAACAGGGGTTTTGGCAAAACTCAATTGGCACGTGAATCCCTTAAGCCGTTGGCATTTAATGTCCTCTCAGCAGATTTTAGATTATATGGGAAGACCCCAGTTGAATCCTTATCGCCCATTCCTTAATCAATTGCGACGTTGGCGGGGTGGGGCTTCAACCATTGGACTCTTAACCGCATTCTTTGTCTTGGGAATTGGGATTAATTTGGTCAACATTGCAATCACGCGTCGAAACGTTATTTTAGGAAAAATGAATCTTGGAAATTCTCCGAGTTGACAGGGTGAAGCCCCCGTGATTTCATTGGTTTAGCAGTATAATGGGTAGGTCAGGGATGTGAGAACGGCAGCAAAAGAACTCAATTCAATAACTTCAACAGGGGCGCTTTTTGGACGAAAATTAAATGTTTCCATACCCACTGCTGTGTCAGGTAAAGGGGTTTGGATTTTTGATGAGCACAATAACGGCTATTTAGATGCTGCTGGTGGCTGTGCCGTTGTGAATGTGGGACATGGGGTGACAGAAATCGCTGAAGCCATTGGGCAACAAGCTGAAACCTTGGCTTATGTCAATGGCACTCAATTTACGAATGTCGCTGCAGAAGGTCTGGCAGACGCTTTGGCACCTCACTTGTCAGCAACAGTCCCCGATCCTAGATGCTATTTCTTAAGTACAGGCTCTGAAGCTGTTGAGGCGGCCATAAAATTTGCCCGTCAGGTTTGGGTTGAACGGGGTAAGCCTGGGAAGTGGCAATTTATCAGTAGAAGGCCCAGTTACCATGGAAATACATTGGCTGGACTCTCTTTATCCGCCAGAGAACATTACAAAACGGCATTTTTACCTCTTCTACTGCCCTTTGAAAAAATCCTAGCTCCTCTGGGGGAAGGGGAGGATTTGCAATTAGCCGAGGCGTTGGAGGCCATGCTCCTTAAGCTGGGACCTGAGAATGTTGCTGCTTTTATTGCAGAGCCCATTGGTGGGTCCAGTACTGCAGCCACAGTGCCCGATCTGGACTATTGGCCTAAGGTTCGAAAAATCTGTAACCGATACGACGTTCTTCTCATCGCAGATGAAGTGATGTGTGGCATGGGGCGAACTGGCCGTTGGTTGGCCAGTGAACACTTTGGTTTACAGGCCGATATTGTGACTTTAGGTAAAGGGATTAATGGTGGATATGCACCCTTGTCGGCAATGGTCGCTTCTGGGGAACTTGTGGCAGAGATTGCCCAAGGAAGTGGTCAATTTTTACATGCGGGTACGTATAGTCATACCCCGGTGATGTGTGCCGCAGGTCTTGCAACAGTTCAATATCTTGAAAAGCATCAGTTGGTTGAGCGGAGTGCCGAGATGGGGAATCTTCTGCATAATAAACTGTTGCGCTTAAAACAGTTTAGCTCTGTTGGAAAGATTCAAGGGCGTGGCTTATTTGCAGGCATTGAATTTTTGGATGATCCAGCCCTGAGAAAACCGTTTCAGCGGAACCGCAAGTTTATCGAGAAGCTTGTGGCAGAAG